>NZ_JAIXMK010000129.1:0-21571 GCF_020328095.1 Streptomyces sichuanensis | reverse complement strand
GTCGGTGTGGGCGAGCTTCGCCACCGTCGCGACCTTCGTCGGCCCCCGGTAGACGTCGTAGTCCTTGACGCCCTTGTCGTCGGTGGCCGCGGCCCACTTCAGGGAGACGGAGTCCGCGGTGACGCCCGTCGAGACGGGGGTGCCCGGTGCGCTCGGCGGGGTGTCGGCCGGTGAACCGTCACAGGGCCCGCCGTCGAGCCTGCAGCCGGCGGGGGCACCGTCGCCGGTGGCGACGAAGCCGAAGGTGACGCTGGCACCGGGGGCGACGGTGCCGTTGTACTCGCGGTTCTTCGCCGTGTGGTGCGTGCCGGAGCTGGTGACCAGCGCGTCCCAGTACGAGCCGATGGCCGTGCCGGAGGGGAAGTCCCACTCCACGGTCCACCCGGCCAGCGGCGAGGTCCCGGTGTTCTTCACCGTCCACTGGCCCTGGAATCCGGTCCCCCATTCGGAGGTCTTGACGAATGTCGCCGTCGCCGAGGGCGCGGCGTGGGCCGGGGTGGCGAGGCCCACCAGGGTTGCGAGGGGGAGCAGCAGTGCGGCGAGGGCGGCCGTCGCGGCTCTGCTGCGCGGGCGTATGAGGCGTCTGCGTCGTCCCGAGGTTCCTGTGCTCATGGGGATCTCCCCGAGTGAGTCCGGACAGGGTGGGGGGTGCGCGTTGTGAGGGGAGCGTAAAAAGGTCCGTACCAATGGTCAAGAGGTCTGGACCAGACCCAACTCCTGGGCCAGCACGGCCGCCTGGACCCGGCTGCGCAGCTCCAGCTTCCCCAGCAGCCGGCTCACGTGCGTCTTCACCGTCGCCTCCGCCATGCCCAGCCGCCCGGCGACCTCCGCGTTCGACAGCCCCTCCCCCACGCAGGCCAGCACCTCCCTCTCCCGCCGCGTGAGTACGTCGAGAACGGCCGGGTCCGGGGCGTTCGGGGAACGCACGGGCGTCGGGCGCGCGAACTCCGCGATGAGGCGGCGCGTCACCGCCGGGGAGATCAGCCCCTCGCCGCGCGCCACCGTGCGGACGGCCGCGACCAGGTCCGCCGCCTCGCTGTCCTTCAGCAGGAAGCCGGCCGCGCCCGCCCTCAGCGCGCCGAAGACGTACTCGTCCAGGTCGAAGGTGGTCAGCACCAGCACGTCGGCGAGGTGCTCGGCGGTGATGCGCGCGGTGGCGGACACCCCGTCCAGGCGCGGCATCTGGACGTCCATCAGCACCACGTCCGGCCGCAGCTCGCGGGCCAGCCGCACGGCCTCCTCACCGTCGCCCGCCTCGCCGACGACCTCGACACCGGTCGCCGACCGCAGGATGAGCACGAGCCCGGACCGCACCGCGGCCTGGTCCTCGGCCACCACTACCCGGATCATCGCGTCTCCTCCTCGTCCACGGGCAGCAACGCCCGTACCTCCCAGGTCTTCCCGTCCCCCGCCACGGGGCCGGCCGACAGCTCGCCGCCCAGCAGGGCCACGCGCTCGCGCATGCCCGTCAGCCCCGCCCCGGCGCCGGGGGCGCGCGGTCCGGGCCGGTCGCCCAGCACGCTCCGCACCCGCACCACCAGCGCCCCGTCGTCCCGGCTCAGCTCCACGCCCACCTCGCCCGGCGCCGCGTGCTTGACGGCGTTGGTCAGCGACTCCTGCACGATGCGATAGGCCGCCAGCTCCACGGGGGCGGGCAGCGGAGAGGGCCCCCGTCCGTCGCGCAGGACGAAGGAGAAGCGGTCGTCGTGCACGGTCGTACGGGCCCGGTCGAGCAGCGCGTCGAGGCCGGCCAGCGTCGGGGTGGGGGCGGGCTCGTCCGCCTCCCGCGTCTGCTCGCGCAGCAGCCCGATCAGCCGGCGCATCTCGGCCAGGCCCTGGACGCTGTTCTCCCGGATCACCCCCAGCGCCTCCCGGGATGCCCCCGGCTCGTCGATCGACAGCGCGGCCGAGGAGTGTATGGCGATGGCGGACAGGTGCCCGGCGACCATGTCGTGCAGCTCGCGGGCCATGCGGGCGCGCTCGGCGCCCACGGCCTCGCGCCGGTCCAGCTCGGCGAGCAGCCTGGTCCGCTCGGCGGCCAGCTGCGCGGCGTCGGCACGGTCGCGGTGCACCCGGATGCCCACCCCGGTCCAGGCGGGAGCCACCGTGATCAGCGCGAAGGTGACGCCCAGCAGCAGCGCCGCCGGCTCCCGTATCAGGGCCAGCGCCAGCAGCGTCGCCACCACCGTGCCGATCTCGCAGGCCCGGGGGATGCGGCGGGCCGCGGACGGCGGGCCGTACAGCACGGCCGCGTAGACCAGGTCCGTGTACATCACCACGGTGGCCAGGAGCGTTCCCGTGCAGAGGTCCAGCGTCACCGCCGCCGTGCCGATCGCCAGCGCCGTCAGTGGGGCGCGGCGGCGCAGCAGTTCGGTGCCGGACATCACCACCAGGGCGACGAGGGCGAAGGACGTGGGCAGCCCCGCGACCGGCTTGCCGTAGTACAGCCCCAGGCACCACAGCAGCAGCCCGCCGAGCAGCCCGGACAGGGCGATAAGGGCGTCGACGCGCTGGGGGTGACTGAGGAGGCGGACCGGCATGGGTTCATCACAGCACGTCGCACGGGGTGCGGCCGTCCACCGGGCGGCCCTTCGGGCCGTGCGTCGACTACATCGAAGGATGCAGTCCCGGATCGTCGCGCCCGACGACGAAAAGGCCGGTCACGGCCGTGACGCTGGTGGTGAGGGAAGGGAGAGACCCGTGATCGTCACGTTGATCGTCGTCTGCGAAGTGGGATTCTGGGTGCTGCTGGCCGGCGGGCTGAGCCTGCGCTACCTGGCGCGGATGCCCCGGGCGGGGATCGCGGTGCTGCTGATGGAGCCCTTGCTGGAGCTGGTCCTGCTGATCGCCACCGCGGTGGACCTGCGCAACGGCGCCACGGCCGACTGGAAGCACGGACTGGCCGCCGTCTACATCGGCTTCTCGGTCGGGCTCGGACACTCCACCATCACGTGGGCCGACCAGCGCTTCGCCCACCGCTTCGCCGGGGGCCCGCCGCCGGTGAAGCCGCCGAAGTACGGCATGGCGCGCACGGTGCACGAGTGGAAGACGGCGGGCAAGTGGGTGCTGGCCGCCGTGGTCGCCATGGGCCTGCTGCAGGCCGCGATCTGGTACGTCGGCGCGTCGGGCGACATCAGCTCGCTGCGGATGTGGCAGTCGAAGATGCTGTGGGTGATCGGCATCAACGTCGTCATCGCGCTGAGCTACACGATCTGGCCCAAGCAGCCGAAGGCCGGAACCGAGGCCGGAGTCGAACAGGAGACCAAGGAGCAATCGCTCACGCGACGTTGACCCTCTGCCCGGGCGGGGCCGCCTCCAGCCAGGCCAGGAAGCCGGTGAGGGCGTCCTCGCTCATCGCCAGTTCCAGGCGCGTGCCCCGGTGCAGACAGGCCAGGACGATGGCGTCGGACAGCAGCGCCAGCTCCTCCTCGCCCTGCGGCGTCCGGCGCTGCAGCACCTCGATGGAGTCCCGGTCCAGCGTCCGGCGGGGCCGGTACGCGTACGAGAACACCCGGAACCACTCGATCCGGTCACCGTTGTAGCGGGCGACGCCGTACACCCAGCCCTTGCCGGCCGGCTCGGGGTCGTCCTCGGGAACGTTCCAGCGCAGGCTGCAGTCGAACGTGCCGCCGGACCGCTGGATCAGCCGTCTGCGCAGCCCGAAGACGAAGAGCCCCACCAGCACCAGCAGTACGACGATGCCGCTCACGAGCAGAGCGAGGACCATCTCCACCGACCTCCTCGCATCATCTAGAGCAACCGCACCTGCGATACCTGCGTTATTGCCTCAGCCGCGGACCGCCCTGGAATTGTTCCAGGCCGGTCCGCGGCTGAGGGACGTACTCGAAGCGGGTCGGGCTAGCGAACGCCCGTGACCGCCATCAGCCGGACATCCGCGCGGCGCTCGGCGGCGGCGTCGGCCTCCGCCTTCGCGCGCTCCAGCGCCCGCTCGGCACGCTCGACGTCGATCTCGTCGGCAAGCTCCGCGATCTCGGCGAGCAGCGAGAGCTTGTCGTCGGCGAACGAGATGAACCCGCCGTGCACCGCCGCGACGACGGTGGTGCCGTCGGTGGTCTTGATGGTCACCGGGCCGGACTGCAGCACACCGAGAAGCGGCTGGTGCCCGGGCATGACGCCGATGTCACCCGATGTGGTACGCGCGATGACCAGGGTGGCCTCGCCGGACCAGACGCTTCGGTCCGCCGCGACCAGCTCGACGTGCAGCTCAGCAGCCAACGTGGCTCCTCGGGTCTCCACCCGCCGGGCGCGGCGGGCGTTGGGTCAAAGAATAGGGGACGTGCGGTCCGGGGGCGGGAGTGCCCCGCCCCCGGACGGCCGATCGCGGGGCCCTTGCGAGCCCGTGGATCAGGAGACGCCCAGCTCCTTGGCGTTCTTCTTGAGGTCCTCAAGACCACCGCACATGAAGAATGCCTGCTCCGGGAAGTGGTCGAACTCACCGTCGCAGATCGCGTTGAACGCGGCGATGGACTCGTCCAGCGGAACGTCCGAACCGTCGACACCGGTGAACTGCTTCGCCGCGTGGGTGTTCTGCGACAGGAAGCGCTCGACGCGACGGGCGCGGTGGACGACCAGCTTGTCCTCTTCGCCCAGCTCGTCGATACCGAGGATCGCGATGATGTCCTGCAGGTCCTTGTACTTCTGCAGGATGCCCTTGACGCGGGAGGCCGCGTTGTAGTGGTCCTGCGAGATGTAGCGCGGGTCCAGGATGCGGGACGTCGAGTCCAGCGGGTCCACCGCCGGGTAGATGCCCTTCTCCGAGATCGGACGCGACAGAACGGTCGTCGCGTCGAGGTGCGCGAAGGTCGTCGCCGGGGCCGGGTCGGTCAGGTCGTCCGCGGGGACGTAGATCGCCTGCATCGAGGTGATCGAGTGACCACGGGTCGAGGTGATGCGCTCCTGCAGGAGGCCCATCTCGTCGGCGAGGTTCGGCTGGTAACCCACCGCGGACGGCATGCGGCCGAGCAGGGTCGAGACCTCGGAACCGGCCTGGGTGAAGCGGAAGATGTTGTCGATGAAGAACAGCACGTCCTGCTTCTGCACATCGCGGAAGTACTCCGCCATGGTCAGACCGGCCAGGGCGACGCGCAGACGGGTGCCCGGGGGCTCGTCCATCTGGCCGAAGACCAGCGCGGTCTTGTCCAGAACGCCCGACTCTTCCATTTCCGCGATGAGGTCGTTGCCCTCACGCGTGCGCTCACCGACACCGGCGAACACGGAAACACCCTCGTGCAGCTTCGCCACACGCATGATCATTTCCTGGATCAGAACGGTCTTGCCGACACCGGCACCACCGAACAGACCGATCTTGCCGCCCTTGACGTACGGGGTGAGGAGGTCGACGACCTTCAGACCCGTCTCGAACATCTCGGTCTTCGACTCGAGCTGGTCGAACGCCGGGGCCTTGCGGTGGATGGACCAGCGCTCGGTGACCTCGGACTCGGCCTCGGGGTCGTTCAGGATCTTGCCGAGGGTGTTGAACACCCGGCCCTTGGTGACGTCGCCGACGGGGACGGTGATGCCGTCGCCGGTGTCGGTCACGGCGGCCTGGCGGACCAGGCCGTCGGTGGGCTCCATGGCGATGGCGCGCACCAGGCCCTCGCCCAGGTGCTGCGCGACCTCAAGCGTCAGGATCTTCTTCTTGCCGGCCTCGGCCGGGTCGGAGACCTCGACGGTCAGGGCGTTGTAGATCTCCGGCATCGCGTCGACGGGGAACTCCACGTCGACGACCGGGCCGATGACCCGGGCGACGCGGCCCGTCGCGGCGGCCGTCTCAACAGTGGTGGTCATTTATCGGTCACTCCCCGCGGTCGCGTCGGCCAGGGCGCTCGCGCCACCGACGATCTCGCTGATTTCCTGGGTGATGTCGGCCTGTCGGGCCGCGTTGGCAAGCCGCGTGAGCGACTTGATGAGCTCTTCGGCGTTGTCGGTCGCCGACTTCATCGCCCGGCGACGGGCCGCGTGCTCGGAAGCGGCGGCCTGCAGCAGGGCGTTGTAGATCCGGGACTCGACATACCGCGGCAGCAGTGCGTCGAGCACACCCTCGTCGGACGGCTCGAAGTCGAACAGCGGCAGGATCTTGTCCTTGACCGCCTCCGACTCCTCGGTCGTCGCGTCGAGGCTCAGCGGCAGCAACCGCTTCTCCACCGGCGTCTGCGTCATCATCGACACGAACTCCGTGAAGACGATGTGCAGCTCGTCCACGCCGCCCTCGGCC
Source organism: Streptomyces sichuanensis (assembly GCF_020328095.1). Classification (NCBI taxonomy): domain Bacteria; kingdom Bacillati; phylum Actinomycetota; class Actinomycetes; order Kitasatosporales; family Streptomycetaceae; genus Streptomyces; species Streptomyces sichuanensis. The sequence goes on along the minus strand of NZ_JAIXMK010000129.1, from coordinate 15,336 downwards.
GTGTCCGTGAGGACGGCCTCGATCAGCGGGCCGGCGACCTTCTTGGCGTCGGCGTAGGTCGGGCTGTCCGTGAAGCCCGTCCAGGAGTCGACGACCGGGCGCTCACGGAAACCGTAGTACGCGACGCCCTTGCGGCCGACGATGTACGTGACGACGTCCTTGCCCTCCGCCTTGAGGCGGGTGGTGAGCTGGTCGGCGGCCTTGATCGCGTTGGAGGAGTAGCCGCCGGCCAGACCGCGGTCGCTCGTGACGAGCAGGACCGCGGCCCGGACGGGCTTCTCGACCTCGGTGGTCAGGGCGTGCTTGGTGTTGGAGCCGGTGGCAACCGCGGTCACTGCCCGGGTGAGCTCACTGGCGTACGGAGTGGACGCGGCCACCTGGCGCTGTGCCTTGACGATGCGCGAGGCGGCGATCATCTCCATCGCCTTGGTGATCTTCTTGGTCGCAGTGACGGACTTGATCCGCCTCTTGTAGACCCGGAGCTGGGCACCCATGCTCAGCCCTCGCCCAGCAGCTTGCCGTCCGAGGTCTCGAACTGCTGCTTGAAGGACGTGATGGCGTCGGCGACGGACTGCAGGGTGTCGTCCGACATCTTGCCGCCCTCGCGGATGCTGTCCATCAGGCCCTTGTGCTCGCGGTGCAGGTAGTCCAGCAGCTCGCGCTCGAAGCGGCGGATGTCCTCGACCGGAACGTCGTCCATCTTGCCGGTGGTGCCGGCCCAGATGGAGACGACCTGGTCCTCGGTGGCGTACGGGGCGTACTGCGACTGCTTCAGCAGCTCGACCATGCGCTTACCGCGCTCCAGGGCGGCCTTCGAGGCGGCGTCCAGGTCGGAGCCGAAGGCGGCGAACGCCTCCAGCTCGCGGTACTGGGCGAGGTCCACGCGGAGGCGGCCGGAGACCTGCTTCATGGCCTTGTGCTGGGCGGAGCCACCGACACGGGAGACCGAGATACCGACGTTCAGCGCGGGGCGCTGACCGGCGTTGAAGAGGTCCGACTCCAGGAAGCACTGACCGTCGGTGATGGAGATGACGTTGGTCGGGATGAACGCCGACACGTCGTTCGCCTTGGTCTCGACGATCGGCAGACCGGTCATCGAGCCCGCGCCCATCTCGTCGGAGAGCTTGGCGCAGCGCTCCAGCAGGCGGGAGTGCAGGTAGAAGACGTCACCCGGGTAGGCCTCACGACCCGGCGGGCGGCGCAGCAGCAGGGAGACGGCGCGGTAGGCGTCGGCCTGCTTCGACAGGTCGTCGAAGACGATCAGGACGTGCTTGCCCTGGTACATCCAGTGCTGGCCGATGGCCGAGCCGGTGTACGGCGCGAGGTACTTGAAGCCGGCCGGGTCGGACGCCGGAGCAGCGACGATCGTCGTGTACTCCAGGGCGCCGGCCTCCTCCAGGGCGCCGCGCACGGACGCGATGGTGGAGCCCTTCTGGCCGACGGCGACGTAGATGCAGCGGACCTGCTTCTTCGGGTCGCCCGAGCGCCAGTTGTCGCGCTGGTTGATGATCGTGTCGACGGCCAGCGCGGTCTTGCCGGTCTGACGGTCACCGATGATCAGCTGACGCTGGCCACGGCCGACCGGGGTCATCGCGTCGACGGCCTTGTAGCCGGTCTCCATCGGCTCGTGGACCGACTTGCGGACCATGACGCCGGGGGCCTGCAGTTCGAGGGCGCGGCGGCCCTCGGTCGCGATCTCGCCGAGGCCGTCGATCGGGTTGCCCAGCGGGTCGACGACGCGGCCGAGGTAGCCCTCGCCGACCGCGACGGAGAGCACCTCACCGGTGCGCTGCACCGGCTGGCCCTCCTCGATGCCGCTGAACTCGCCGAGGACGACCGCACCGATCTCGCGCTCCTCGAGGTTGAGGGCGAGACCGAGGGTTCCGTCCTCGAACCGCAGCAGCTCGTTCGCCATGGCCGAGGGAAGACCCTCGACCTTCGCGATGCCGTCGCCGGCAACGCTGACCGTACCGACCTCCTCGCGCGAGGCCGCGTCCGGCTTGTACGCCTGGACAAAGTTCTCCAGTGCGTCCCGGATCTCCTCCGGCCGGATCGTGAGCTCCGCCATCTGGGTTCCCTGCTCTCCTTGTTGGGCCCGAAGTAATTCTGGGGGTCTGGGGACTTGCTCCCACAGCAGCCGCGCTGCTCTGGGCCCCCAGAGGACACCGTCGACCCAACTCGGGCCGTCAGTACATGCTCTTGAGTTGGTGGCTGTCAGCCGGCCATCCGGCGGCCCGCCTCGGCGAGCCGGTCCGCGATGGTCCCGTTGATGACCTCGTCGCCGATCCGCACCTGGATGCCGCCGAGGACCTCGGGGTCGACGTCCAGGTTGAGGTGGACACGCCGTCCGTACAGCTTGGCGAGCGCGTCACCGAGGCGCTGCTTCTGCTGCTCGTTCAGCGGCACCGCGGAGACGACCTCGGCGACCATGCGGTCGCGGCGGTCGGCCGCCAGCTTGGAGAGGGCGTTCAGCCCGCCTTCCAGGCTACGTCCACGCGGCGCGGTCACCAGCCGGGCGACGAGGCGCTCGGTGACCGGGTTGGCCCGGCCGCCCAGCAGCTCGCGCAGCAGGCCCGCCTTGGCGGACCGGTCCGCGACCTTGTCGGTCAGCGCGGCGCGCAGCTCCGGGTTCGAGGTGACGATCCGGCCGAAGCGGAACAGCTCGTCCTCGACGTCGTCCAGGTCGCCGGCCCGCTGGGCCGCGACCAGGTCGGCACTGGCCGCCAGCTCCTCGGTCGCGTCGACCAGGTCGCGCGAGCTCGACCAGCGGGAGCGGACCATGCCCGCGATCAGGTCGGCGCACTCGCCGCCGACCTGGCCGCCCAGCAGGCGTCGTGCCAGCTCGGCCTTGGCCTCACCGGACTGCGCCGGGTCGGTGAGGACCCGACGCAGCGACACCTCACGGTCGAGCAGCGCGGTGACGGCCGCGAGCTCGCCGGCGAGCTTCGCCGCGTCCACGGACGTGTTGTCCGCCAGCGCGTCGAGGCTCTCACGTGCGGAGGCCAGTGCCTCCCGGCTCGCAAGGCTCATCGGGTGGCCTCGGCCTTCTTCACGTCCACCGACTTCTCCTCAAGCGCGTCGAGGAAGCGGTCGATGGTCCGGCTCTGCCGGGCCGAGTCCGCCAGGGACTCGCCGACGATCCGGCCGGCCAGGTCGATGGCCAGCTGGCCCACGTCCTGACGGAGTGCGGCCGAGGCGGACTTGCGGTCGGCCTCGATCTGAGCGTGGCCGGCAGCGATGATCTCCTCACGCTGCCGCTGACCCTCAGAGCGCATCTCGGCGATCAGCGCGACGCCCTGCTCCTGAGCCTCCTGGCGCAGACGCGCGGCCTCATGGCGTGCGTCGGCCAGCTGAGCCCGGTAGTCCTCAAGGACCTGCTGAGCCTCGGCCTGGGCGGCCTCGGCCTTCTCCATGCCGCCCTCGATGGCCGCCCGGCGCTCGTCCAGAACCTTGTTGATGTTCGGGAGGAGCTTCTTGCCGAGGAACAGGAAGACGATGAGGAAGGCGATCAGGCCGATGATGAGCTCTGGCATCGGCGGGAGGAGCGGGTTCTCCATCTCCTCGGACGCCAGGTGCGTCAGGGCGGTCACATCAGTGCCTTTCGTCGAAAAGGGTGGTCGTGGGTCGGTTTACTGGTAAACGAAGCCCATGACGATACCGATCAGGGCGAGCGCCTCACAGAAGGCGAAGCCCATGATCTGGTTGGCGCGGATCAGGCCGGCCGCCTCGGGCTGACGGGCCAGGGCCTGGGTGCCGTTACCGAAGATGATGCCGACGCCGACGCCGGGGCCGATGGCGGCGAGGCCGTAGCCGATCGCGCTGGCGCTGCCGGTGAACGCGTCCTTGGAGGCGAGGGTGACCATTTCGAGAGCAGCGGACATGCCGTTACTTCCTTCTCTTTCACGGACCGGTGGGGGTTGGCCACCGGACGTCTATTGGACTGGGGGCGGGAGACGGGCTGGCTCAGTGGTGCTCGGAGAGCGCGCCCTGGACGTAGTTGCAGGCCAGGAGGACGAAGACGTACGCCTGCACGGCCTGGATGAAGAGCTCGAAGGCGGTCATCACGATGGTCATCACGAAGGACGCGCTCGCGTAGGCGATGCCGATCCCGTTCAGCAGGTACCAGCTGGCGATCGTGAACATCACGATCAGCATGTGGCCGGCGAACATGTTGGCGAAGAGCCGGACCGCGTGGGTGAACGGGCGGATGATCAGGTTCGAGAAGAATTCGAGCACCACGACCAGGGGAAGAATCCCGCCGAGCGACTTGTCGTAGCCGGTCATGTTCTTCCAGGCACCGACGAAGCCGTGCTTCTTGAACGTCAGGCCGACCCACAGCACGTAGACGAGCAGGGCGAGACCCGCGGGGTAGGCGATGATCGACGTCACCGGGAACGACGCCACCGGGATGATCGACCAGAGGTTCATCATCCAGATGAAGAAGAACAGGGAGACCATGAGGGGGACGTACTTCTCGCCCTCCTTCTTGCCGAGCGCCTCGTAGACGAGCCCGCGCCGGACAAAGTCGTAACCGGCCTCACCGATCATCTGCAGCTTGCCGGGGACCACCTTGGCCCTGCCGAACGCCGCCCAGAAGAACCCCACGACGACGAGCGAGCCGAGGATGGCCAGCAGCATCGGCTTGTTGAACTCGAATCCGCCGATCGTGAAGAGCGGTTCGAAGACGAACGAGTGGAGCCCTGGGGCCGGGAAGCCGCACCCATCGAAGATGTGGCAATCGGTCTCGAAGGCGAGCAGCGTCTGGTCAGCACTCACCGCGAGCTCCTTCAGCGTGGCGCATAGGTACGGCAACCTCGTTGTGTCGGCGCGGCGCACGGCCACGGAACGGCACTGGACTGGACTTACGGATGGGGATGCGGCGGTTCGGCCGGCGGCCGGAAGTCATCGCAGGCGTCAGCCGCACGGGAAGCCGACTCTCACCCGTGAAACCCGGGGATTCGGCTGCCTGCGTCCGCTGCACCTCAGATGGCACCGGACGATAGCAGGTGAGCACGCGAGCATTTATTCCGGCCCTACCTGTCATGACGGAGACCCGGTCGGCGCGGACTTCTGCGCCTCGACGGACTCCGGATCCACGTACAGGATCTTTGCCTTCATGTAGGTACGGGTCTGGGCCGCGATCCATGCGAGGGTCGCGGCGAGCAGCGAGAAGGCGAAAGCCTTGGTGTTGAAGAGCGTGGTCTCCTTGAAGATCACGACAAAGACCGCGACCAGCAGGCACTGCGCCAGATAGAGCGCGAGGCCCATCGCCTGGAACAGGTGGGGCAGGTGCCGGGCCGTGCGATTCAGAATGATCAGACCCGTCGCCATGACGCCACCGGCGAGGAGCGTGCCGACGACAGCGCCGATCCCTCCCTTGCCCCCGGCGAGCACCGAGCTGACGACGACGGCGACGACGCCCACGAGGGCGGTCGGGACGGCGCACTGCAAAAGCGTTCGGGCGTCGTTGGACTGCATGAAGGGTTTCTCCGGCGAAGGTCGGAAGCAACGATTCGTCGTGGACGAGCGTATCCCCGGGAATGAGACATGGCTCGCGACGAAGGGCCGCCGCACTACGGTCCTTCGGCTCTAGCACCGGGTTTCGTGAACGGTATCACAAACTATTTGATGAGGTCTTTACCTACATCGTGTGCCGCATGTCACACGGAAGGGTCAATCCGCTGGTCATGGCACTGACGGAGGGCTTCCGCTTCTGCTATGCGGGGCCGGAATCCGACGTTCTGGGCCGCCTCAGCGATTGCTGCCGATCGTCCCCCGCTGGGTGAAGCGCGAGCGGTCGCCGATGGCCGTCGCGCCGTGCAGACCGGCCGGCACGGGCTCGCGGGGCGCCTCGTCCGCACCGCCCCCGGCGGGCTGCTCCCCGACCGCCGGGGGCACCGCCCGGCGCCGGTAGCGGGGCGGTACGAACCGCTCCGCCCACCGCGGGGCGCGAGGGGTGAAGCGCGGCATCAGCAGCAGCACCAGGCCCACCGCGCTGAGCACCGTGATCAGCAGCAGGATCCAGCCGCTCGCCGAGTTCACCGAGTACGCCACCGCGCCGAAGGCGATGAGCGCGGACCAGAAGTACATGATCAGGACGGCGCGGCTGTGCGAGTGGCCGATCTCCAGCAGCCGGTGGTGCAGGTGGCCCCGGTCGGCCGCGAACGGCGACTGGCCCTTCCAGGTGCGGCGCACGATGGCCAGCAGCAGGTCGGCGACCGGCACCGCGATCACCGTCAGCGGCAGCAGCAGCGGGATGTAGACCGGCACCATCGTGTGCACGGCCGCCCGCTCCGATCCGGCCCAGAGCTTGAGGGCGTCCGGGTCGACCTGGCCGGTGACCGAGATCGCGCCCGCCGCCAGGACGAGCCCGATGAGCATCGAGCCCGAGTCGCCCATGAAGATCCGCGCGGGGTGCATGTTGTGCGGCAGGAAGCCCAGGCACATGCCCATCAGGATGGCGGCGAACAGCGTCGCGGGGGCGGCGGCCTCCAGGCCGTGCCCGAACCACATCCGGTAGGCGTACAGGAAGAACGCGGCGGCGGCGATGCAGACCATGCCCGAGGCCAGCCCGTCCAGGCCGTCGACGAAGTTCACCGCGTTGATGGTGATCACGACCAGCGCGACCGTCAGCAGCGTGCCCTGCATCGGTGTGAGCGAGACCGTGCCCACGCCGGGCACCGGGATCCACAGGATGGTCAGGCCCTGCAGCACCATCACACCGGCGGCGATCATCTGCCCGCCGAGCTTCACCAGGGCGTCCACGCCCCACTTGTCGTCCAGCACTCCGAGCAGCCAGATCAGGCCGGCGCCCGAGAGCAGCGCACGCGGCTCGTTGGACAGCTCGAAGACGTGCTTGAGGTTGGACAGGTGCGCGGCCACCAGCAGACCGGCACACAGGCCGCCGAACATGGCGATGCCGCCGAGGCGGGGCGTCGGTTCCCGGTGCACGTCGCGCGCGCGGATCTCCGGCATGGCTCCGGCGAGGATCGCGAATTTCCGCACCGGGCCCGTCAGCAGATAGGTGACGGCCGCGGTGACGCACAACGTCAGCAGGTATTCACGCACGGGCTGCCCCAGGGATCGCGCTGGACATCACAGCCCCACACCATATTCGCGTCCGCCCCTGATCCGTGAATGCACCAGGAGACGCCTCCCCGGGCCAGGTGGTTGCAAATGATCACATGTGGGACCGGTACGGCGGGAACCTTCCGGCCAGATCGGCGACCTCCGCCCGCACCGCGCCCTCTCTGCCCTCGCCGCGCAGCGCGGCCCCCAGCAGCCTCCCCACCACGGCCATCTCGGCCTCGCCCATGCCCTGCGTGGTGAGGGCCGCGGTGCCCATCCGCAGGCCGCGTGCGGGGCCGGGGGCGAGGGCGCAGACGTCCAGCACGATGGCGGCCGCGGCGAGCCGCCTGCGGGCCGTGGCAGCGTCCAGGGCGAGCGGGGAGACGTCGACGACCAGCAGGTGGGTGTCGGTGCCGCCGGTGACGATGCCGAGGCCCTCCGCGGCCAGTGCGGCGGCCAGGGCGCGGGCGTTGGCGACCACCTGGTGGGCGTAGTCGGTGAAGGCGGGCGTGGCGGCCTCCCCGAAGGCGACGGCCTTCGCGGCGACCGTGTGCATCTGGGCCCCGCCCTGTGTGAAGGGGAACACGGCCCGGTCCACCTGCTCGGCCAGCCGCGCCCCGCACAGGACGAGCCCGCCGCGCGGCCCGCGCAGCACCTTGTGCGTGGTGGCGCACACGACGTCGGCGTACGGCACGGGGTTGGGCGCCGCTCCCCCGGCGATCAGGCCGATGGGGTGCGCGGCGTCGACGATGAGGCGGGCGCCCACCTCGTCGGCGATCTCACGGAAGGCGGCGTAGTCCACGTGGCGGGGGTAGGAGATCGAGCCGCAGACGATGGCCTTGGGCCGGTGCTTTCCGGCCAGGGCGCGGACCTGCGCGTAGTCGATGAGTCCGGTGTCCTCGCGCACCCCGTAGCCGACGAAGTCGAACCAGCGGCCGGAGAAGTTGGCCGGGGAGCCGTGGGTGAGGTGGCCGCCGTGCCGCAGGCCCATGGCCAGGACGGTGTCCCCGGGGCGCAGCAGGGCGGCGTAGGCGGCCAGGACGGCGGCGGTGCCGGAGTGGGGCTGGACGTTGGCGTGCTCGGCGCCGAAGAGGCCCTTGGCGCGCTCCACGGCGATGCGTTCGGCGAGGTCGACGAGCTCGCAGCCGCCGTGGTGGCGGGCGCCGGGGTAGCCCTCGGCGTACTTGTTGGTGAGCGGGGAGCCGAGGGCGGCGAGCACGGCGGGCGAGGTGAAGTTCTCGGCCGCGACGAGCTGGAGCCCGGTGGCCTGGCGCTCGGCCTCGCCGAGGAGCAGCCCGGCGAGCTCGGGGTCCTCCCGCAGCAGCGCCTCGAAGCCGTGCCCCCAGGCGGGGTGCGGCGGGGGGGCTGCGGCGTCCGCGGCGGCGCCGGGGCGGACGGCGGCCCGGGTGGGCGCAGGGTCGACGGGTGTGACGGGGCTGACGGGCATCGCTGGCTCCGGGCTGTGCGGCGCGATGGTCTCAGCACCAACTGTAGGCCCGCCACGGGCGGTATGCCCGGTATCTACCGCTCCGGCGCTGCCGGAGCCGGGGTCAGGAGCGGGCCGCGACCCCGGTGAGGGCGGTGACGACCGGATCCAGGGCCTGGTTGATCTCGTCGCCGATGGAGCGGAAGAAGGTGATCGGCGCGCCGTAGGGGTCGTGCACCTCGTCGGCCTCCGCGTTGGGCGCCAGCAGCCAGCCGCGCAGCGCGGCCGCGGCCTGCACCAGGGCGCGGGCGCGGTCGACCACCCCGCCGGCCCGCTCGGGGTCCGGGAGGGTCGTGGGGTCTATGGCCCGTACCAGCCGGGTGAACTCCTTCAGCGTGAAGGTGCGCAGGCCCGCGGAGTGGCCCATGGAGATGACCTGGGCGCGGTGGTCGCGGGTGGCCGTCAGGACGAGGTCGGCGCGGATGACGTGCTCGTCGAGGAGCTCACGGCCGGTGAAGCCGTGCGCGTCCGCGCCGAAGTCGGCCAGGACGGTGGCGGCGTGCGCCTCCATGGGCGCGCCCTCGTGCCCCCAGGTGCCGGCGCTCTCCACCACCAGGCCGCCCGCCTGCGGGTCGCCGAGGCGGTGGGTGAGGGCATGGCGGGTCAGCCGCTCGGTGATGGGCGAGCGGCAGACGTTGCCGGTGCTGACGTGGAGGATGCGGAAGGTGTCGGTGGTGAGGTCCGGTCCCGCTATGCCACGCCCCTGCGGGGCGATCAATTCGCCACCTCAAGTTCGGGTACCACCTCGCGCAGCTGCTCGGCGCTGATGGCGCCGGCGCGCAGCAGGACGGGCACCTTGCCGGTGACGTCCACGATGGAGGAGGGCACGTCGGCGGGGGTGGAGCCGCCGTCGAGGTAGACGGAGACGGAGTCGCCGAGCATCTCCTGGGCGGCGTCGCAGTTCTGCGGGGCCGGGTGGCCGGTGAGGTTGGCGCTGGAGACGGCCATGGGGCCGAACTCGGTGAGCAGCTCCAGGGCGACCGGGTGCAGCGGCATGCGCACGGCGACGGTGCCGCGGGTCTCGCCGAGGTCCCAGGTCAGCGACGGCTGGTGCTTGGCGACGAGGGTCAGGGCGCCGGGCCAGAAGGCGTCGACGAGCTCCCACGCCTGCTCGGAGAAGTCGGTGACGAGGCCGTGCAGGGTGTTCGGGGAGCCCACCAGGACGGGCGAGGGCATGCCGCGGCCGCGTCCCTTGGCCTGCAGGAGGTCACCGACGGCCTCGCGGCTGAAGGCGTCCGCACCGATGCCGTAGACGGTGTCGGTGGGCAGCACGACCAGCTCGCCGCGGCGGACCGCCGCGGCCGCCTCGCGCAGCCCGGTCCTGCGGTCGGTCGCGTCGCTGCAGTCGTATCGCCGTGCCATCTAACGGACCTCCTCGGGCCGGTTCTCTGTCGTCGGGTGCCGGTCGGCGTGCGGGGCCGTCACGGCGTCGCCTTGCGCGCCGTGGCGAAGCGCGGCCGGTTGTTGAGGTCGGGGTGGTCGGCCGCGTCGGCCCAGCCCCGCTCCTCGGTGAAGATCCACGGCACCTGGCCGCCCTGGGTGTCGGCGTGCTCGATGACGACGACGCCGCCGGGGCGCAGCAGGCGGTGCGCGGTGCGCTCCAGGCCGCGGATGGTGTCCAGCCCGTCCTCGCCGGAGAACAGCGCGAGCTCCGGGTCGTGGTCGCGGGCCTCGGGGGCCACGTACTCCCACTCGGTGAGCGGGATGTAGGGCGGGTTGGAGATGACGAGGTCGACCTGGCCGTCCAGCTCGGGCAGGGCGGTCAGGGCGTTGCCGTGGTGGAGCTGGACGCGCGAGCCCGCGACGTTCTTGCGGGCCCAGCCCAGGGCGCCCTCGTCGAGCTCGACGGCGTGCACGCGTGAGCGCGGCACCTCCTGGGCCAGGGCCAGGGCGATGGCGCCCGAGCCCGTGCACAGGTCCACGATGAGCGGCTCGACGACGTCCATGGCGCGGACGGCGTCTATGGCCCAGCCGACGACCGACTCGGTCTCGGGGCGGGGCACGAAGACGCCGGGGCCGACCTGGAGCTCCAGGTAGCGGAAGAAGGCGCGGCCGGTGATGTGCTGCAGCGGCTCGCGGGCCTCGCGGCGCGCGACGGCCTCCCAGTACCGGGCGTCGAAGTCGGCGTCGGCGACCAGGTGCAGCTCACCGCGCTTGACGTTGTGCACGAACGCGGCGAGCTCCTCCGCGTCGAAGCGCGGGGACGGTACGCCGGCGTCGGCCAGCCGCTGAGTGGCTTGCGCCACCTCTGCTAGCAGCAGGTTCACGTTGTTCCTCTCGCATCGGCGCCCCGGTCGTCCTCGATCACCGGACGGGCTCGATTCTTTCGCACCCGGGCTGGGGAGCCCGGGCTCTCGCATCCCGGACTATGGCATCCGGTCAGCTCGCGGCGGCGAGCTTGGCCGCCGAGTCGGCGTCGACGCACGCCTGGATCACGGGGTCCAGCTCGCCGTCGAGCACCTGGTCCAAGTTGTACGCCTTGAAGCCGACGCGGTGGTCCGAGATGCGGTTTTCCGGGAAGTTGTAGGTCCGGATCTTCTCGGAGCGGTCGACGGTGCGGACCTGGCTGCGACGGGCGTCCGCGGCCTCCGCCTCGGCCTTCTCCTGGGCCGCGGCCAGCAGCCGGGAGCGCAGGATGCGCAGGGCCTGCTCCTTGTTCTGGAGCTGGCTCTTCTCGTTCTGGCAGGAGGCGACGACGCCGGTCGGCAGGTGGGTGATGCGCACCGCGGAGTCGGTGGTGTTCACGGACTGGCCGCCGGGGCCGGAGGAGCGGTAGACGTCGATCCGCAGGTCGTTCATGTTGATCTCGACCTCGACCTCCTCGGCCTCGGGCGTGACGAGCACGCCGGCGGCGGAGGTGTGGATGCGGCCCTGGGACTCGGTGGCCGGCACGCGCTGGACGCGGTGCACGCCGCCCTCGTACTTCAGCCGGGCCCAGACGCCCTGGCCGGGCTCGGTGGCGCCGTTGCCGCCCTTGGTCTTCACCGCGACCTGGACGTCCTTGTAGCCGCCGAGCTCGGACTCCGTGGAGTCGATGATCTCGGTCTTCCAGCCCACGCGCTCGGCGTAGCGGAGGTACATGCGCAGCAGGTCGCCGGCGAAGAGCGCCGACTCGTCGCCGCCCGCCCCCGCCTTGATCTCCAGGATGACGTCCTTGTCGTCGCTGGGGTCCCGGGGGACGAGCAGCAGGCGCAGCTTCTCGGTGAGCTCCTCGCGCTGCTTCTCCAGCTCCTTGACCTCGGCCGCGAAGTCGGGGTCGTCCGCGGCGAGCTCGCGCGCGGTCACGATGTCGTCGCCGGCCTGCTTCCAGGAGCGGTACGTCCCGACGATCGGGGTCAGCTCGGCGTAGCGCTTGTTGAGCTTGCGGGCGTTCGCCTGGTCCGCGTGCACGGCGGGGTCGGCGAGCCGCTTTTCGAGGTCGGCGTGCTCACCGATGAGTTCCTCGACTGCCTCGAACATCAAGTTTCCCTAGCTGCTGGAAGTGACGGGCCTGCGTGCCCGTGGGCCTCGCGGGCCGGGCCTGCTGGACGACAAAGCGCCGGTCCACTCGCCCAGCCGGAACTGGGCGACGGAGGACCGGCGCCTGCGAGTCGCTACTTCTTGGCTCCGTAGCGGGCCTCGAACCGCGCCACACGGCCACCGGTGTCGAGGATCTTCTGCTTGCCCGTGTAGAACGGGTGGCACTCGGAGCACACGTCGGCACGGATGGTGCCGTCGGCGACGGTGCTACGGGTGGTGAACGAGGCGCCACAGGTGCAGCTGACCTGGGTCTCGACGTACTCCGGGTGGATGTCGCGCTTCAAGGGGTTCTCCTAGTTCAGGGAGGGCTCCGGGTCGTAGAGGCGGGATTGCCTTACGTGAACCGGGGCCGACGTACCAGTCTGCCAGTCCTGGCCGTATCCCCCAAAACGGGGGGTCGCTGCCGGTTATTCCCGGGGCCCGGACGAGGTCACTTCACGACGCCGTCCGCGTCGGTCTTCGTCCCCTCGCCGTCCTTGAGGGCGGACTCGGGGATCTGCCGGTCGGCGCGCAGGGCCTGCCAGACCTCGTCGGCCTGGGCGGTCAGCGGCACGACCCTGTTGGGGTCGCGGGGGTCCGCGCCGACCGGGAGGGTCACCATGTGCATGTCCTCCGAGCCGATGCCCTTGAGGCCGTTGGCGAAGCCGTAGAGCTTGTCCACCGAGTTCAGGTCGCGGTCGGTGGTGAGCGCCTTGGTGGCGGTGTCGGCGATCCCGTAGAGCTTGGTGGGGCTGGTGAACAGGCCGATGGACTTCACCTGGTCCAGCAGGGCCTTGATGAACGCCTGCTGCAGCTTGATCCGGCCGAGGTCACTGCCGTCGCCGACGCCCTTGCGGGTGCGGACGAGGCCGAGGGACTGCTCGCCGTTGAGCTTGTGGGTGCCCGCGTCGAGGTTGAGGTGGCTGTCCTTGTCGCGGATGGCCTGGGTGGTGGTGACCTTCACCCCGCCCAGCTTGTCGATCAGCTTCTGGAAGCCGGCGAAGTCGACCTCCAGGTAGTGGTCCATGCGGATGTTGGTCATCGCCTCGACGGTCTTGACCGCGCAGACCGCGCCCCCGATGGAGTACGCCTCGTTGAACTGCGCCCGCTTGACCGCCGGGCTCTTCTTGCCCGACGGGGTGGTGCACTCGGGGCGGGCGACGATCGTGTCGCGCGGGACGGAGACGACGCTGGCCTGCTTGTGGCCGGCGAAGACGTGGACGATCATCGCGGTGTCGGAGCGGGAGCTGCCCTCATCCCGGCCGTACTTGCCGTTGTCCCCGGCGCGCGAGTCGGAGCCGAGGACGAGGATGTCCTGGGAGCCGTTGTCGATGTTGTCCGGCCGGTTCTTGCCCAGGGCCGCGTTGATGTCGACGCTGCTGAGGTTGCCGTTGAGCTTGAAGTAGAGGAACCCGGCGCCCGTGCCGCCCATGACGACCAGGGCCGCCGCGCTCCAGGCGGCTATTCGCCGGCCCTTGCGGCGCACCGGCGGCTTGCGACGGCGGCCCTTGCCGCCGGCACGCCGGCGGCGCGGGCCCGCCGTCGTGCTGCTGCTGTCGTCGGCCATGCGCTCCTCAGTCCTTCGCTGTGTCTTTCCGGCTACCCGGGCTGCGTGCTGGCAGACGGGTGAGCCTGCGCCAGGGTTGCACAGCGGATTCTGAGGACCGTCTTAGGAAATGCATCGCCGCGGCCGCACCCTTGCGCCCGTCGCGCCCCTCGCCACCTGCGATTTCGACCGGTCCGGTGCCATTGGCTCCACCCGGGAGCGGCTGCCGGTGCTGTGGCGCATCTCTCAAAAGGTCACAGGAAGATCACGAAGCGGTGGCGGGCGGGGGAACGCAAAGAATCTCCCCGCCACCGATCGGTGACGGGGAGGTTCCGGGGCCGCTGTGCGGATCAGTCGTTGCCGTTGCCCGAGGCGGGCGTGGTCTTCGCGATCTGCATCAGGAACTCGGCGTTGGACTTCGTCTGCTTCATCTTGTCGAGGAGCAGCTCGATGGCCTGCTGCGAGTCGAGGGCGTGCAGCACCCGGCGGAGCTTCCAGACGATCGCCAGCTCCTCGCCACCCAGGAGGATCTCCTCCTTGCGGGTGCCGGACGGGTCGACGTCGACGGCCGGGAAGATGCGCTTGTCGGCGAGCTTCCGGTCGAGCTTGAGCTCCATGTTGCCGGTGCCCTTGAACTCCTCGAAGATCACCTCGTCCATGCGCGAGCCGGTCTCGACGAGCGCGGTGGCCAGGATGGTCAGCGAGCCGCCGTCCTCGATGTTGCGCGCGGCACCGAAGAACTTCTTCGGCGGGTAGAGCGCGGTCGAGTCGACACCACCGGACAGGATGCGGCCCGAGGCCGGGGCGGCCAGGTTGTAGGCGCGGCCCAGACGGGTGATCGAGTCGAGCAGGACGACCACGTCGTGGCCCAGCTCCACCAGGCGCTTGGCGCGCTCGATGGCGAGCTCGGCGACGGTGGTGTGGTCCTCGGCCGGACGGTCGAAGGTCGAGGAGATGACCTCGCCCTTGACCGACCGCTGCATGTCGGTGACCTCTTCCGGACGCTCGTCGACCAGGACGACCATCAGGTGGCACTCGGGGTTGTTGGTGGTGATCGCGTTGGCGATCGCCTGCATGATCATGGTCTTACCGGTCTTCGGCGGGGCCACGATCAGACCGCGCTGGCCCTTGCCGATGGGGGCGACCAGATCGATGATGCGGGTCGTCAGCACGCCCGGGTCCGTCTCCAACCGCAGGCGGTCCTGCGGGTAGAGCGGGGTGAGCTTGCCGAACTCCGGGCGTCCGCGGCCGGTTTCGGGCGCCATGCCGTTCACCGAGTCCAGACGCACCAGGGCGTTGAACTTCTCGCGGCGCTCGCCGTCCTTCGGCTGCCGGACCGCACCGGTGACGTGGTCACCCTTGCGCAGGCCGTTCTTGCGGACCTGGGCGAGGGAGACGTAGACGTCGTTCGGGCCCGGGAGGTATCCGGAGGTCCGGATGAAGGCGTAGTTGTCGAGGATGTCCAGGATGCCCGCGACGGGGATCAGGACGTCGTCCTCGGAGACCTGCGGCTCGTTGCCGAAGTCGTCACGGCCACGACGGCCACGACGGTCGCGGTAGCGGCCGCGACGGCCACGGCGGCCGCCCTCGAAGTCGTCCTCGTCCTGCAGGCCGCCGCCCTGGGGGCCGCGGTCGCCGCGCTGCTGGCGGTCGCCGCCCTTCTGGCCTGCGTCGCCGTCGCGGCCGCCCCGGCGGTCGCGGTCACGGTCGCGGTCGCGCTGGCCGCGCTCGGCCCGCT
>NZ_JAIXMK010000128.1:0-31320 GCF_020328095.1 Streptomyces sichuanensis | reverse complement strand
GGAGCGCGGGCGGGCCGCACGAGCCGCCGCGCTCGGCCGCCCCGGCGGCGTCCGGCAGCTGGGCGGGGGCCTGGTCCGCGTCGCCGGCCGCGGCCGAGCCGAACAGCGGGCGTGGTTTCGCGGGCCGGTCTCTCCGCAACGTCGTGCACACCACCCTCGCCGGCAGCAGGGCCCGCATCACGCTCTCCAACCTCTTCGGCGACCGGCCGCTCACCATCGGCCACGCCTCGCTCGCCGTCGCCGCGGCGGGCGGCCCGGCCGCCGTGCCCGGCAGCATGCGGGTGCTGCTGTTCGGCGGGCGCCCCATGGTGACGATCCCGGCCGGCCGGGCGGCGGTCAGCGATCCGGTGCACCTGGCCGTCGGGCACGGCGCGGACCTGCTGGTCACCACGTACTCCCCCACGCCCTCCGGCCCGGTGACCTACCACCCGCACGCCCGCCAGGTCTCCTACCTCGCGCAGGGCGACCGCACCGAGGACACCGGCGGCGCCCCGTACACCGCACGCACCGCCTCCTGGCGTTACGTGAGCGCCGTCGACGTGTGGAGCAGCGACGCGCAGGGCTCGGTCGTGGTGCTGGGCGACTCCATCACCGACGGCGTCTCCTCGACCGTGGGCGCCAACCGCCGCTGGACCGACTTCCTGGCCCGCCGCCTGCGCTCCGAGCCCGGCGCGCCCCGCTACGGCGTGCTGAACCAGGGCATCAGCGGCAACCGCGTCCTGCTCGGCGGGGTGGGCGCCTTCCCCCGCAACAACCCCAGCGGTCTGGAGCGCTTCGACCGCGACGTGCTCTCGCGTACGGGCGTGCGGGCCGTCGTCGTCGAGCTCGGCGTCAACGACATCATGCGCCGCCCCCGGCAGACCGACCCGGCACGGATCACGGCGGGGTTGCGCGAGCTGGTGGCGCGGGCGCACGCGCGCGGGCTGCGGGTGATCGGGGCGACGCTGGCGCCGTTCGGCGGGCGCGTGGGCCTCGGGCCGGAGCAGGAGCGCGTCCGGCAGGGCGTCAACGCCGAGATCCGCGCCGGGGGCGTCTTCGACGGCGTCGTCGACTTCGACGTGGCGCTGCGCGACCCGGCCTCCCCGCAGCGGCTCCTGCCGGCGTACGACTGCGGCGACCACCTCCATCCCAGTGACGCCGGCTACCGGGCGATGGCGGACGCCCTCGACCTCGGCCTGCTCAAGGGTGACCGGCCGGCGGCACAGCAGCTCTGAGCGGCCCGCCGCGTGCTCAGCGCAGCTCCTTGCCGCCGCCCCCGCCGCTTCCGTTGCCTCCGTCGCCGCGGTCGCCGCGGTCGCCGCGGCGCTCCTCGCGGTCGAGCCTGCGCTGCTCGCGCCGCTCCTCCCGCAGCCGCTTGCGCTCGGCCCGGGTCACCTTGCGGTCGACGCCGACCCCGCCCCAGAACGCGAAGCCGGTCACGTGCACGGTGGGCGAGCCGGGGGTGCCCGGGCCGGTGGCCTTGTCGTCGAAGCCGCCCATGATGCCGACGCCGCCGACCTGCACGTCCAGTTCCGGCGGCACGATGACCTGCATCCCGCCCATGACGGCGATGCAGCGCACGACGACCTCGCGGTCCTCGAAGCGCGCCTCGCGCAGGTCGATCTCCCCGCCGCCCCAGAAGACGAAGGCCGTGAAGACGCGGGGCACCGTCCAGCCGCCGCGCCGCTGGAATCCGCCCATGATGCCGACGGCTCCCTTGGACGTGGGCCGGCCGCCGATCCGCGCCGCCCACTCGTCGCCGGCCGCGGCCGGGGCGGAGGCCGCCGCTCCCGAGGGCACCGGCAGGTCCCGGACGAGCGGTTCCAGCTCGGCGTGCGTACGGGCCTTGTACGCGGCTTCCAGCCGCTCCTCGAACTCCTCCATGTCCAACCGGCCCTCGGCGACCGCCTCGCGCAGCGCCTCGGCGACCCGCTCGCGCTCCGCGTCGGAGGCCCGCATCTCAGGAAGTTCGCTCGTCATGCCGGACAGCCTAGAGCGCCCGGGCCACCAGGCCCACGGCCCTGCTCCCGGCCGCTACAACGCCTTCCGGTCCGCGTACATCTTCGCGATGACCTCCTCGATGTCCGGCTCGCGCACGGACAGGTCGACCAGCGGGTAGCGGGCGGCCACGCCCGCCACGATGGGGGCCGCGCTCTGCGTGGCGGCGAACGCCAGCCACTGCCGGGGCCCTTCGACCTTCACGGGACGCGCGCCGGGCACGTCCGTGATGGGCGGAAGCTCGCGCTCCAGGTCGATGACGAGCATGCGCTCGCTCTCGCCCACCGCATGCAGGCCGTCCAGCCCGCCGTCGTAGACGAGCCGCCCGTGGTCGATGACCATCACGCGCTTGCACAGTTGCTCGATGTCGGTCAGGTCGTGCGTGGTGAGCAGGACCGTCGTCCCCCGCTCGGCGTTGACGTCCCGCAGGAGCTCCCGCACCTTCGCCTTGCTGACGACGTCCAGGCCGATCGTCGGCTCGTCCAGGTAGAGCACCTCGGGATCGTGCAGCAGGGCCGCCGCGATGTCCCCACGCATGCGCTGCCCCAGCGACAGCTGCCGCACGGGCACGTCCAGCAGCTCGCCGAGGTCGAGCAGCTCGACGCAGCGTTCGAGGTTGGCGCGGTAACGGGCGTCCGGGATGCGGTACATGCGGCGCACCAGCCCGTAGGAGTCGCGCAGCGGCAGGTCCCACCACAGGGTGGTGCGCTGCCCGAAGACCACGCCGATGCGGCGCGCCAGCCGCGTGCGGTCGCGGGCCGGGTCGATGCCCGCGACCCGCAGCCGGCCGCCGCTGGGCACGAGGATCCCGGTCAGCATCTTGATGGTCGTCGACTTGCCCGCTCCGTTGGGCCCGATGTAACCGACCATCTCGCCGCGCGGGACGCGGAAGGAGATGCCGTCCACCGCCCGCACCTCGTGCCGTTCCCGGCGCAGGAACCCCGTCCTGCGGCGTACGTCGAAGACCTTCTCGACGCCGTCCAGCTCGATGAAGCCGTCCACCGTGCCCCGCCCCTCTCCGTCCACCGCGGTCGTCAACTCCCCGTGCTCCGGTAGCCCCGCAGCCCCGCCCGCCACGCCACGCCGGCCAGCGCGCAGCACACCAGCGCGACGAGCGGCGAGGCGAAGTCCACCCATCCCGGCAGCCCCAGCGGATCGTCCCTGCCGAGGATCCGCAGCGCGGGCAGCCAGTTGACGAAGGCCAGCGGCACGACGAACGTGACGCCCCGCACGAGCTCCGTGGCGAAGACCGTCGGGGGGTACTGCAGCATGGTCGTGCCGCCGTAGGTGAAGGCGTTCTGCACCTCGGAGGCGTCCTGGGCCCGGAACTGGAACGCCGCGCCCGCCACGAACACCGCACCGAAGATCACCGCTCCGCTGATCAGCATCATGGGCAGGAGCAGCAGCGTCACCGGCGTCCAGTGCACGTCCAGCCGGTACAGCGCCCAGCACAGCAGCAGCACGCCCTGGCTGACGCGGCCCAGCCGGCGCAGCGCGAAGCGGTCGGCCGCGACCTGCGCCAGGACGGGCACGGGCCGCACGAGCAGGGTGTCCATCGTGCCGTCGCGCACGCGGCGGCCGACGCGGTCCATGTTGCCGAGCACGAGGTCCGCCAGGCCGAAGGAGGTGCTCGTGGTGCCGTAGAGCAGGGCGACCTCGGGCAGGGTGAAGCCGCCGAGGGTGTCGATGTGCGTGAACATGATGGCGATGCCGACGAAGTCCAGCGCGGTCACGGCGAAGTTGCCGAGGGCCATCATGACGAAGGACGCGCGGTAGGCCATCGTCGACCGCACCCACATTCCGACGATCAGGCCATAGGCGTGCACGCCCTCGCCCGCGCGACGGAGCACACCGGCCGGTGCGTCAGCCACCCTGGACCACCACCTTCCGTGTGGCCACCGCCTGCACCGACCGCCCGGCCGCCAGCAGGAGCACCGCCCACATCGCCTGGAACCCCAGCGCCTCCGCCACGCCCCCCGCGCCACCGTGGCGGCCCAGCAGCACGTCCGCGGGGACCTGCAGCATCGCCGCCCACGGCAGCATCCGCACGATCTCGCCGAAAGTTCCCGGGAAGACGGCGAGCGGCAGCAGCGTCCCCGTGAAGAAGATGGACAGCAGGCCGTTCAGCGTGTTGACGCCCGAGCCGTCCAGCAGCCAGAAGGCGCACAGCGCCACCAGATAGCGCAGCCCGAAGCCCACGACGACGCCCAGCAGCACCGACAGCAGGAACACCAGCCACGTCAACGCGTCGCCGGGGAGGTCGAGTTCGAAGCACAGGGCGCCGACGGTCAGTGGCACCACGCCCCGGCCCAGCAGCTGGAACGCCGCCCGGCCCAGGTCGTTCGCCAGCCACCACAGTTGCAGGTCGGCCGGCCGGTAGAGGTCGACGGCGATGTCCCCGGTGCGGATCCGCTCCTGCAGCTCCTCCTGGAAGCCCCCGCCGATCAGACACGCCGCGCCCAGCAGCGCCTGGGTGACCCACACGAACGTCAGCGCCTGCGCCTGGTCGTAGCCGCCCAGATGGGGACGTTCGTTCCACAGGGCAATGAAGGTGTACGCGACGATGAAGCCGAACACCGTATTGGTGAAGACACCCGCCGCCGTGGCCACCCGGTAGGTCGCGTACCGCCGGAAGCCGCTCACCGCGACGGCCGCGTACAGCCGCACCCGCCCCACCCCCCGTCCTGTCGAACCGCCTTGACCACCGCACCCCCACCGCCGTCCCCACCGCGCCCCGAAGCGCAGGGGAGCCTAGCCGCACGCCTCGGCCGGGAACCACGGATTTTCACCCCTTGGAGTGGTCCGCCTGGCCCGAACGGTCCTTACGGAGCTGTTCAAAGGTGCGCTACGCCCTTCTGCCGGAACGCATGATGCGACAGTGTCTTCCGGGGCCACGACGCAGGTCGGAACCGCCCGACACGACACCGCTCCGCCGCGGCCGCACAACCCCGGCGGCGGCCGAGGAGTCCCAGGAGACATGAGCGACGAGCAGTCACAGCAGCGGCGTCCCGCTGGTGGCGGCCACGCGCCGCCGGGCTGGGCGCCGAGGTCCACCGGCGCGTCCGCCGGCGCGCGCCGGGCTCCTGGCGCCCGCACCGCGGGCGGCCCCGGCCGGCCCGGCCGCCCGCGGCGCACGGGCTGGCGCCGGCTCGTACCCACCTGGCGCATGGTCCTCGGCGGCTTCCTGCTGGCCGTCCTGGTCGTCGTCGGCGCCCTGGTCGCCGGCTACATGCTGGTCGACATCCCCCCGGCCAACAAGGCCGCCACCGCCGAGAGCAACGTCTTCCTCTACGCCGACGGCACCATCCTCGCCCGCGACGGCGAGGTCAACCGCGAGAGCGTGCCCCTGAGCAAGGTCCCCCGGGACGTCCAGCACGCCGTCCTGGCCGCCGAGGACCGCGACTTCTACTCGGAGTCCGCCGTCAATCCCGAGGCGATGCTGCGCGCCGCCTGGAACACCGCCACCGGCAAGGGCAAGCAGTCCGGCTCCACCATCACCCAGCAGTACGTCAAGAACTACTACCTGGGCCAGGAACAGACCATCAGCCGCAAGGTGAAGGAATTCTTCATCGCCATCAAGCTGGACCGCGAGGAGAGCAAGAACGACATCCTGGAGGGCTACCTCAACACCAGCTACTTCGGCCGCAACGCCTACGGCATCCAGGCCGCCTCCCAGGCGTACTACGGCAAGGACTCCGACAAGCTCACCGCCGCCGAGGGCGCCTACCTCGCCACCCTCCTCAACGCCCCCAGCGCCTACGACGTCGGCGCCCACCCCGAGAACAGACAACGCGCCCTGGCCCGCTGGAACTACGTCCTCGACGGCATGGTGAAGAAGAAGTGGCTCGGCACCACCGAGCGCGCCGAGATGCAGTTCCCCGCCCCCGGCAAGGCCAAGCCGCGGCTGAGCATGTCCGGGCAGCGCGGCTACCTCGTCGAGGCCGTCAAGGACTACCTCACCGGCAACAAGATCGTCGACGAGACGACCCTGGCCACCGGCGGCTACCGCATCGTCACCACCATCGACCGCAAGAAACAGGACGCCTTCGTCAACGCCGTGCAGCACCAGCTGATGGACGACCTCAGCGACGACCGCAAGGCCGACCGGTACGTGCGCGCCGGAGGCGCCTCCATCGACCCCAGGACCGGCAAGGTCGTCGCCATGTACGGCGGCATCGACTACACCCGGCAGTACGTCAACAACGCCACCCGCCGCGACTACCAAGTCGGCTCCACCTTCAAGCCGTTCGTCTTCACCTCGGCCGTCGACAACGACTCCACCACCCAGGACGGCCGCACCATCACGCCCAACACCCTCTACGACGGCACCAACAGACGCCCGGTGCAGGGCCCGGACGGACCCGTGGGCTACGCCCCCGAGAACGAGGACGGCTACTCCAACCCCCGCATCACCGTCACCAAGGCCACCGACCTGTCCGTCAACTCCGTCTACGCACAGATGGCCCAGGACGTCGGCCCCGCCAAGGTCAAGCAGACCGCCATCGCGCTCGGCGTCCCCGCGGACACCCCCGACCTGACCGCCACGCCCTCCATCGCCCTGGGCCCGGCCACCGCCAGCGTCCTGGACATGACCCAGGCGTACGCGACGCTCGCCAACCACGGCCGGCACGGCCCGTACACGCTCGTCGAGAAGGTCTCCAAGGCCACCGAGGACGTGCAACTGCCCGACGCCTCCGAGAAGAAGCAGGTCGTCTCGCGCGCCGCCGCCGACACGACCACCTCGATCCTGCAGAGCGTCGTCGACAGCGGCACCGGCCGCCGGGCCCAGTCCGCGGGCCGGCCGGCGGCCGGCAAGACCGGCACGGCGGAGGAGGACAAGGCCGCCTGGTTCGCGGGCTACACCCCCGACCTGGCCACCGTCGTCGCCGTCATGGGCCAGGACCCCGACACCGGCGTCCAGAAGCCGCTGTACGGCGCCGCCGGGGAGCCCCGCATCAACGGCGGCGGCTACCCGGCGCAGATCTGGGGCGCCTACACCGCCGACGCGCTCGAAGGCACCGAGGCCACGGACTTCGACCTGGAGCTGCAGAGCGGCGCGGGGACCCCGATGCTGGAACCCACCCCGACCGCCACGGTGCCCCCGTCCCCCACGGGCACCCCGTCGCTCCCGGCCCCGCCGACCGCCCCGCCGACGAGCTTCGGCCCGCCCGAGCCGCCGACGATCCCGGAACCGCCGGCCACCCCGCCGGGCTTCCCCACGCCCCGCCTGCCCACCTTCGGGCCGGGAGGCCCGGGCGAGGACAAGGAACACCACTCCGCCGACCGCCACGGCGGCGGGGACCTGCTGGGATACGAATACTGAGGCGACCGCGGAGACGCCCCGGCCGCGTCAGTGGCCGGACGTCGCCTTCAGGCCGACCACGGCCACGAGCAGCAACACGATGAAGAAGATCCGCGCGGCGGTCACCGGCTCGCCCAGCAGCGTCATGCCGAGCACCGCCGCACCGGCCGCGCCGATGCCCACCCACACCCCGTACGCGGTGCCGATGGGCAGCGTCCGCGCCGCCTGCGCCAGGAGCACCATGCTGGCCACGATGCCCGCGACCGTGGCCACGCTGGGCCACAGCCGCGTGAAACCGTCGGTGAACTTCATGCCGACCGACCAGCCGACCTCCAGCAGACCGGCGACAGCGAGCAGGACCCATGCCATGACGACACCTCCGAGGGAAACGACTCCAGGGGGGTGCGTCGTCTTGTCCTGACCCGGTACGGCGCGTCTCGTCGGGATGGGTACGACCGTAACAAAAGGGGGTGTAACACGCACATAAAGCGTGCGAAGCGCGTGCGGGACGCGTCAGAGGTACAGACCCGTGGAGTCCTCCGACCCCTCCAGCCGCTCCGCCGCCACCGCGTGCAGGTCGCGCTCGCGCATCAGGACGTACGCGACCCCGCGCACCTCCACCTCGGCCCGGTCCTCCGGGTCGTACAGCACCCGGTCACCCGGCTCGACCGTCCGCACGCTCTGACCGACCGCGACGACCTCGGCCCAGGCCAGCCGGCGGCCCACCGCCGCCGTCGCCGGAATGACGATGCCGCCGGTGGACCGGCGCTCGCCCTCGGGAATGTCCGTCCGCACCAGAACGCGGTCGTGGAGCATCCGGATGGGCAACTTGTCGTGGGTGGTGTTCGTACTCACGCCACGACCGTACCTGCCCGCGCGCGGGGGCGAGGCCACAGGGCCGCTACGACTTCCGGCCGCGGGCGTCCTTCGAGGACCTGCCGGAGGCGATCAGCAGCCCCACGACGCCCACCGCCACCATCGCCACCGGAACGATCCGCTCCAGCCGCGGCTCGCCGTCGGGGCCCACGAACCGCGAGCGCACCTCCGACACGACGCGGTTGGCCGCCACGTACGCGCGCCCCGCGGTCTGGTCCACCTTCGACGCCACCTTGGCCCTGGCGTCCCCGATGATCGTCGACGGGTGCATCCGCACCCCGATCTCGTCGAGCACTACGGCGAGCTCCTGCCGCCGGCGGGCGATGTCCGCCTCGATCTGCGCAGGTGTCCTGGCTTCCGCCACCGCGCTGCCTCCGTCTCGTCGATAAGAATGATGAAGAGTGATGACTACAGTCTGTCAGCTCCCCCGGCGAAGCGCCCCGCGGCACCCCCGATCCGCGACCTGGCTACGCTCGGGACACAACCGACGTCCCCACCGAGGAGAGCCATGAGCGAGCGACTGCAGCCCGGCGACACCGCCCCCGCCTTCACCCTGCCCGACGCGGACGGCAAGCAGGTCTCGCTCGCCGACCACAAGGGCCGCAAGGTCATCGTCTACTTCTACCCCGCCGCCCTCACCCCCGGCTGCACCAAGCAGGCGTGCGACTTCACCGACAACCTCGACTTCCTCGCCGGCCACGGCTACGACGTCATCGGCGTCTCCCCCGACAAGCCGGAGAAGCTCGCCAAGTTCCGCGAGAAGGAGACCCTGAAGGTCACCCTCGTCGGCGACCCCGAGAAGAAGGTCCTGGAGGCGTACGGCGCCTTCGGCGAGAAGAAGCTCTACGGCAAGACCGTCACCGGCGTCATCCGCTCCACCGTCGTCGTCGACGAGGACGGCAAGGTCGAGCGCGCCCTCTACAACGTCAAGGCCACCGGCCACGTCGCGAAGATCATCAAGGACCTGGGGCTGTAACGCGCCGCACCGGCGACGCCTCCTCGGGCACGTCCTCGGCCTCCGGCAGGTCGAGGACCGCCCGGGCACCCCCGCCGTCCGCCCGGCCGAACGACAGCCGCGCCCCCAGCACCGCCGCCTGACCCACCGCGATCGTCAGACCCAGACCGTGCCCCGTACCGCGCTCGGGCGCGGCCGTACGGAACCGACGCGGCCCCTGGTCCACCAGCCCCGGCGGGAAGCCGTCCCCGTGGTCCCGGATGACGATCCGGGTGCCCTCGACCGTCACCTCGATCGGCGGCCGGCCGTGCTTGGCCGCATTGGCCAGGATGTTCACCAGGATCCGCTCCACGCGACGGGCGTCGGTGGCCACGATCCGGCCCTCGCCGATCACCTCCACCGCCACGTCGTCCACCCCGCGCTGACCGCGCGCCCGCTTGACGATGCCCCGCACCAGCGACGGCAGCTCCACCTCGTCCAGCTGCGCGCTCTCCACCCCGGCGTCCAGCCGGGACACCTCCAGCAGGTCCTCCACCAGGGCCCGCATCGTCTGCGCCCGCTCCTGCACCATCTCCACCGCCCGCGGATGCGGCAGCAGCTCGGCCGAGGCCACCAGCCCCGCCACCGGCGTCCGCAGCTCGTGCGCCACGTCCGCGGTGAACTGCCGCTCCGCCGACACCCGGCCCGCCAGCGACGTCGCCATGTGGTGCACCGAGCGGCCCAGCTCCGCGACCTCGTCCCGGCCGGCGATGTCCAGCGCGTCCGCGTCCGGCGCCTCGCCCGCCGCGATCCGCCGCGCCGCCGCCGCGGACAGCCGCAGCCGCCGCGACAGGCTCTGCGCCACGAACCACGCCACCACCGCCATCAGCGCCACCGTCGCCCCACCCGCCACCACCAGCGCCTTGTCCAGCGCCGTCTGCAGCGGGTCACGGTCCGGGTACGACGCCGAGATCGACAGCACCTTGTCGTCCCCGACCCCCGTGGCCGCCCACACCCGCGGGTCCTCCCCGCCACTGATGTACGTGCCCGACTCACCCTTCGCCACCGCCTGCGACAGCGCGAACGGCAGCGTCGAGTCGTCCAGCTGGGCACCCAGCGCCAGGGTGCCGTCCCGCTGGTAGATCTGCAGCGCAGAGCTCAGCAGGCCGTCCTGGTACGCCATGGCCTGGCGGTCCCGCTCCAGGCCCGAGATGTGATGCACGGCCACGCCCAGGACCACGACGGCAAGGGCGGTGACGAAGGAGATCGCGAACGCGATCCGGCCACGGATACCCATCACGCGATCGGAAGAACCTCTCGGGACTCCCCCGCGGGGGTGGCTCCCACGTACCGGACCTCCAGCGCCGTGAAGGCCACGGCCCCGTCCACCTCGCGCGGCTGGAACAACCGCAGCCGCGCCGGGAACGACTTCCCCGCCGCCGCACCGGCCACGCCGCTCGACACCTGCACGACGCCGTTGCCGTCCGCGCCGTCCGCGGTGTACGCCTCCCAGCGGATGCCGCTCGCGACCCGCCCGGAGGTGTTGCAGTCCAGCGTGATGATGGTCGGCTCACGCACCGGCTCACCCATCCCGCAGTCCCGCACCCCCGGCAGCTCCCGGGCGTTCGAGCCCTCCAGCACCACCTGCGACTCCTGACCGGCGCCCGACTTCTGCGCCGCCGCCGTCTTCGGCGCCTTGTTCACTACGCTCGCCCGGTCCGTGGCGTCCCCAAGCCACACGCCGCCGGACACGAGCACGGACACGCCCAGGAAGATCGCCACCACGGTGCGCAGACCGGCACCACGGGCCACGGCACGGTCGGTCATCTGCTCTCTTCCTCGATCACGGGCGGATGTTGCACGTTCGGTCCTGTCCCATCCCCGCTCAGAGGGACGGTGAAAACGCCCGCCGCGTTCCCTTGCGGAGATACGTACATGTGTGGCGTAACCGATCAGGGATGCGGGTCGTTGCTCCGTTCGAGGCCCTCTGGGGAGGGGGCACGGGGCGGGAGGGAACCATGCCGGTCAGTCCGTACACGCGGGAGCGGCTCGCCGAAGCGGCGGAATCGTCGCGGACGCTGTCGGAGGCGCTGGGGAAGCTCGGGGTCGATCCGAAGAGCTCTACGCGGCGCTACGTCCACGGGCGGATGAAGTCGATGGGCATCGACACGTCGCACTTCGAACGCGAGGGGGCGCGCTGGACCAGGCAGATCCTCGAAAGCGCCGTCGCAGCGTCGTCGAACATGCACGACGTGCTGCGCCACCTGGGCCTTGAAGTCGTCGGCGGCCACCACACCCACATCAGCCGCCGTATCCGCGCATTCGGCATCGACACGTCGCACTTCGACAGCCGGGGCCGCTCCTCTCATGGCAGACGACAGCGCACGCCGGATGAACTGCTCGTAGAGCAGGGCCCCGCGCATGCGAGGCGGGAACAGAGCAGTCGCCTGAAGCGGGCCATGCTGGCGCTCGGCATCACCAATCGCTGCGCGCTCTGTGGCATCGAGCCGATGTGGCAAGGCCACCCGCTTCCTCTTGAGGTGGACCACCTCGACGGAGACTGGCGCAACAATCGCATCGACAATCTTCGACTTCTCTGCCCGAACTGCCACTCGACCACCGACACCTACCGCGGTCGGGGAAAGGCTCGGCGCGCCGCTGCCTCCCGAGGCTCATGCACTGGTGGCGAACAGCAGTGAGCAGCGGTACGCAGTACACGAGGGACCGGCTTGCCGAAGCGGCACAAAAGTGCACGAATATCCACGAGGTCATAGCCTTCTTCGGCACGCAGCCCTACGGACACCTTCCGCGGTACCTCTATCGGCGCTTCGAACACTTCGGGATCGACATCTCACACTTCACCCGGCGCCCGTACCGCAAGAACGGATCGAGACCGCCGTCGGGCGTACTGCAGGAGGCGGTTGCGCGATCCACATCCATCGCCGAGACACTGCGCAGGCTCGGCCAACGGGACACCACCAGTGGCCGCACAGCATTACGTCGGTGGGTAGCCGACGACGGGCTGTCGGCTTCGCACTTCTTGGGGCAGGCTCATCAGCGCGGAAAGCCGGGCCCGACCCCCAGGAAGACTCCACAGGAACTGCTCGTCAGACGCAATGGCGGACGCCGGGCGAAAACATCGCTGCTCCGCAGGGCGTTGAACGAGATCGGTGTGCCCGAAAGATGCGCAGGGTGCGGAACCGGTCCCATGTGGCAGGGCAAGCTCATGACGCTGGAGGTCGACCACATCAACGGCGACTGGTCCGACAACCGGCCGGAGAACCTTCGACTGCTCTGCCCCAACTGCCACGCGGTCACCAGTACCTGGTGCCGCGGTGGCAGGAACAGGACGGCTGCCTCGACCTGATCACCGGCCGTTGGCACTCGGAGGAGCGCGCCCAGTAGGCTATGTGCGGGGCCGTAGCCCAACTGGCAGGAGGCACCACTTTTAGGTAGTGGCCAGTGCGAGTTCGAATCTCGTCGGCCCCACGCTCAGGGCGTGACACCACTAGGTGTCACGCCCTTTTGCGATGTCAGCCCACGAGCTCCCGGACCACCGGCACCAGGCCCCGGAACGCCTTGCCGCGGTGGCTGATGGCGTTCTTCTCCTCCGGGGTCATCTCGGCGCAGGTGCGGGTCTCGCCCATCGGCTGGAGGATCGGGTCGTAGCCGAAGCCGCCCGAGCCCGAGGGCTCGTGCCGCAGGATGCCTTCCAGGCGGCCCTCGACCACGCGCTCCGTGCCGTCGGGCAGGGCCAGGGCCGCGGCGCAGGCGAAGTGGGCGCCGCGGTGTTCCTCGGCGATGTCGGAGAGCTGGGCCAGGAGCAGGTCGAGGTTGGCCTTGTCGTCGCCGTGGGTGCCGGCCCAGCGGGCGGAGAAGATGCCGGGGGCGCCGTTGAGGACGTCGACGCAGAGGCCGGAGTCGTCGGCGATCGCGGGCAGGCCGGTGGCCGAGGCCAGGGCGTGGGCCTTGAGGAGGGCGTTCTCGGCGAAGGTGACGCCGGTCTCCTTGACGTCGGGGATCTCGGGGTAGGCGTCGGCGCCCACGAGCTCGACGTCCAGGCCGGCGGCGGCGAGGATCGCATGGAGCTCGGTGACCTTGTTGGCGTTGCGGGTGGCGAGGATCAGGCGCTTCATGGCCCCGATTATCCCCGGGACCCGTCCGCCCCCCGTAGTGCCCGGGCCTCCCGGGGTCCGCCCTCCGCGAGGCGTCGCCCGGCCGCCCCGGCTACTTCGACGTGCAGACCTTGGTCAGCTCGCCCGCCGCGTCCTTGAGCGGGGTCAGGTCCGGCGTCGCACCCCGGCCGACCGCGTCGCGGGCGTTGGTGATGGCCTGCCGGAGGTGGTCGAGGGCCTTGCCGACGTCGGTGTTGTCCGTCTTGTCCTTGAGCTTCTTCGTGTCCTGGTCGAGCTGGTCGAGGACCTTGCCCGACCGGCCGGAGCCGTTCGCCGAGTCCGTCACGGCCTGCTGGAGGTCGTTGACGTCGTCGGTGATCTCCACGCCGAGGCGGGCGCAGTCGACGGCCTTCTGTGCGGCGGAGCAGCCCACCGCCGGCGGCAGGGCCAGCACGGCCAGGGCCGCGAGGGCGGGGACGTGACGGCGTGCGGGCATCGGCGGCCTTCCGGTGGGGCGGGCGGGGGTACGGTCCGGGCCGGGTGGGCCGGACCGTACCCTTCGTGAACGCTTCCGCCGGACCGCATGGTGGCGGCTGCCGCGGGTGCCGCCTGCGGTCAGGGGGTCACAACGTGCGGGCGAGGGCCTCGCGCTGGGCCGCGTCGAGGGAGGAGCAGCCGGCGACGGCGAGGTCGAGGAGGCTGCCCAGCTCGTCGCGGGTGAAGGGCTCGGCCTCGGCGGTGCCCTGGACCTCGACGAAGCGGCCGTCGCCGGTGCAGACGACGTTCATGTCGGTCTCGGCGCGGACGTCCTCCTCGTAGCAGAGGTCGAGGAGGGGGGTGCCGTCGACGATGCCGACGCTGACGGCGGAGACGGTGCCGGTCAGCGGCTTGCGGCCGTGCTTGATGAGCTTCTTGCCCTGGGCCCAGGTGATGGCGTCGGCGAGGGCGACGTAGGCGCCGGTGATGGCGGCGGTGCGGGTGCCGCCGTCGGCCTGGAGGACGTCGCAGTCGAGGACGACGGTGTTCTCGCCGAGGGCCTTGTAGTCGATGACGGCGCGCAGGGAGCGGCCGATGAGGCGGGAGATCTCGTGGGTGCGGCCGCCGATCTTGCCGCGGACGGCTTCGCGGTCGCCGCGGGTGTTGGTGGAGCGGGGCAGCATCGAGTACTCGGCGGTGACCCAGCCCTCGCCGGAGCCCTTGCGCCAGCGGGGGACGCCTTCGGTGAAGCTGGCGGTGCAGAAGACCTTGGTGTCCCCGAAGGAGATGAGGACGGAGCCTTCGGCGTGCTTGCTCCACCCGCGCTGGATGGTCACGGGGCGGAGCTGGTCGGGGGTGCGGCCGTCGATGCGAGACATGGTGATGAGCCTATCGGCACGACAGAGGGCCCCGTTCCGGTTGGCGTGCTGGACGCGTGGCCGAAAGGCGGGGCCCCTGGGTGTGCGGAGCGTGGTGGCTCAGCTCACAGCATGTCCTCGATCTCGCCGGCGATCGGGTCGGCGTCGGTGCCGATGACGACCTGGATGGCGGTGCCCATCTTCACGACGCCGTGGGCGCCGGCGGCCTTGAGGGCGGCGTCGTCGACGAGGGAGGGGTCGGCCACCTCGCAGCGGAGGCGGGTGATGCAGCCCTCGACCTCTTCGATGTTGTCGATCCCGCCGAGGCCGGCGACGATCTTCTCAGCCTTGCTGGCCATGTGCACTCCTGGTTGTCTCAGCCCTTCGGCGGTTCCACCGACCGGCTTTCACACGGTATCCCACGTATAGCCCAACTATGCGGGCGTTCGTCCGCCATCTGACGAAGGATGGCGAGCACCCGGTTCCGGCCACGGATCCTGTCCTTCCGCGCCGTTCCCGGGCGATCCCCACCGCACCGCAAGTGGTCTACACCAGTATGCCAGCAGCCGGGAGGGCGCGATGAGTTCGACGGCCGCGGCGGAGCCGCGGAAGAGGCAGCGGCTGCACGGCCTCTTCCAGGGGCTGCAGAAGATGGGCCGCAGCCTCCAGCTGCCCATCGCGGTGCTGCCCGCGGCGGGCATCCTCAACCGGCTCGGCCAGCCGGACGTCTTCGGCAGGGACGGCCTGGGGTGGACGGACGTCGCCAAGGTGATGGCGGGCGCGGGCGGGGCGCTGCTGGACTCGTCCCTGGGCCTGCCGCTGCTGTTCGCGGTGGGCGTGGCGATCGGCATGGCGAAGAAGTCGGACGGTTCGACGGCGCTGGCGGCGGTGGCGGGCTTCCTCGTCTACTACGCGGTGCTGCACCAGTTCCCCGAGGACTGTCCGGCCGGCGCCAAGCACACGGCGATCGGCCTGCTCGGCGGGGTGTGCGTGACGGCGGCGGGGGAGCCGTCGGCGGCGGCGTACCAGAATCCGGGGGTCTTCGGCGGCATCGTGATGGGTCTGCTGTCGGCGTGGTTCTGGCAGCGGTACCACCGGGTGCGGCTCGTGGACTGGCTGGGCTTCTTCAACGGCCGCCGGCTGGTGCCGATCGTCATGGCGTTCGTGGCGATCGTCTTCGCCGTGCTGTGCCTGTGGGTGTGGCCGTGGGTGGGTGCGCGGCTGACGGACTTCAGCAAGTGGCTGGTCGACCTGAGCTGGCTGGGCTCCGGGATCTTCGGCGTGGCCAACCGGGCGCTGCTGGTGGTGGGGCTGCACCAGTTCCTGAACGTCTTCGTGTGGTTCCAGTTCGGGGACTACACCAAGCCGGACGGCCAGGTCGTGCACGGCGACATCAACCGTTTCCTGGCGGGCGACCCGGCGGCGGGGCAGTTCACCTCGGGCTTCTTCCCGATCATGATGTTCGCGCTGCCGGCGGCCGCCCTGGCCATCGCCCACTGCGCGAAGCCGGAACACCGCAAGGCGGTGGGCGGCATGATGCTCTCGGTGGGTCTGACGTCGCTGGTCACGGGCATCACCGAGCCGATCGAGTACTCGTTCCTCTTCATCGCGCCCCTGCTCTACGTGGTGCACGCGCTGCTGACGGGCGTGTCGATGGCGGTGACCTGGGGGCTGGGGGTGCACGACGGCTTCAGTTTCTCTGCGGGACTGATCGACTATGTGATCAACTGGGGGCTCGCGACGAAGCCGTGGCTGATCATTCCGATCGGGCTGGCTTTCGGCGTCGTCTATTACGCGGTCTTCCGCTTCGCCATCACGTTCTTCGACATCCCGACGCCGGGCCGGGAGCCGGAAGCGGTGGCGGAGGAGATCGAGAAGGGCAACGTCGAGTAGGCGCGGCAGGGCGCCCGGGCGTCCGGGCGGCAGTGGGAAATCAACGTGCCGTAAGGGCGGCGTGACGCAGCGCAGAGCGCTCACGCCGCCCTTGCGCGTGTGGTCCACGGCACTGGGAACGATGGATTCCTTTATGCCGGACTCACGTGCTACAACAGGTCTAAACCAGTAATGGTGTAGACCAAATCGCGGGCCGTCCCCCTTCCCCTTGAGCGCCCGCCTCACCTGGAGGAATCCGATGAGTACGGCAGCCAAGGCGGCAAAGGCGGCGCCTGAAAAGGCGGCACCGGAAAAGGAAAAGAAGAAGCGCGGCGCCGGCGCCATGGCGATCGCGC
Organism: Streptomyces sichuanensis; assembly: GCF_020328095.1. NCBI lineage: Bacteria > Bacillati > Actinomycetota > Actinomycetes > Kitasatosporales > Streptomycetaceae > Streptomyces > Streptomyces sichuanensis. The sequence continues at coordinate 14,554 of NZ_JAIXMK010000128.1, read as the reverse complement.
AGCGCATCGGCCGCAGCCTCATGCTGCCCGTCGCGGTCCTGCCCGCCGCCGCGCTGCTCGTCCGGCTCGGCAACAACGACATGCTCGGCCGTGACTCGTTCCCCGAGTTCATCACCAAGATCGCCGGCTATATGGCGGCGGGCGGCAACGCGCTGCTCGGCAACATGGCGCTGCTCTTCGCCGTCGGCGTGGCCATCGGCTTCGCGAAGAAGTCCGACGGCTCCACCGCGCTGGCCGCGGTCTCCGGCTACCTGGTCTTCAAGGAGGTGCTCGCCACCTTCACCGACAAGAACCTGCCGAAGGTCGCCGCGGTCGTCGACGGCAAGATCGTCATGAACGAGGCCCCGGTCAACGCCGGCGTCCTCGGCGGTGTGGTCATGGGCCTGGTCGTGGCGCTGCTCTACCAGCGCTACAGCCGCAAGAAGCTCCCCGACTGGCTGGGCTTCTTCGGCGGCCGCCGCCTGGTCCCGATCCTCTCGGCCTTCGCCGGTCTCCTCATCGGCATCCTCTTCGGTCTCATCTGGCCGGTGCTGGGCACGGGTCTGCACAACTTCGGCGAGTGGCTCGTCGGCTCCGGCGCCGTGGGCGCGGGCATCTTCGGCGTCGCCAACCGCGCGCTGATCCCGGTCGGCATGCACCACCTGCTCAACTCCTTCCCGTGGCTGCAGGCCGGTGACTTCAACGGCAAGCACGGCGACATCGCCCGCTTCCTCGCCGGTGACCCCGACGCCGGCCAGTTCATGACCGGCTTCTTCCCGATCATGATGTTCGCGCTGCCCGCCGCCTGCCTGGCGATCGTGCACTGCGCCCGCCCGGAGAACCGCAAGGTCGTCGGCGGCATGATGGGCTCGCTGGCCCTCACCGCGTTCGTCACGGGCGTGACCGAGCCCATCGAGTTCACGTTCATGTTCATCGCCCCGGTGCTGTACGCGATCCACGCGGTGCTCACCGGTGTCTCGCTGGCCCTGACCTGGGCGCTCGGCATGAAGGACGGCTTCGGCTTCTCCGCCGGCGCCATCGACTTCCTGCTCAACCTGGGCATCGCCTCCAAGCCGTGGCTGCTGGCTGCGGTGGGCCTGTGCTTCGGTGCGCTCTACTACGTGGTGTTCCGCTTCGCGATCACCAAGTTCAACCTCCCGACCCCGGGCCGCGAGCCCGACGGCCAGCTGGAGGACGCGGGCAAGTAACGCCCTTCCGCCCGACGCGCGAGGCCCCCGGAACCACACGGTCCCGGGGGCCTCTCGCATGCGCCCTACAGCTCGTACACCGCTCCCGCGTGCGCCAGTTCCGCCGGGCCGTCGTAGACGGAGCGGGCGTCACGGAGGTTGGTCAGGGGGTCCGTCCACGGGGGGATGTGGGTGAGGACGAGACGGCCGACGGCGGCGCCCGCCGCGACGGCGCCCGCCTCCAGGCCGTTGAGGTGGAGGTCGGGGATGTCCTCCTTGCCGTGCGTGAACGACGCCTCGCACAGCAGCAGGTCCGCGCCCCGCGCCAGCTCGTCCAGGGCCTCGCAGGGGCCGGTGTCGCCCGAGTACACCAGCGACCTGCCGTCGTGCTCGACGCGGAAGGCGTACGCCTCGACCGGGTGGCTCACCCGGGCCGTACGGACCGTCAGGGGGCCGAGGGTGACGGTGCCGGGCGAGAGCGTGCGGAAGTCGAAGACCTCGCTCATGCACGCCTCGTCGGGTACGTCGCCGTACGCCGTCAGCAGCCGCTGCTCGGTGCCCGCGGGCCCGTAGACGGGCACGGCACCGGCCCTGCCGCCCTCGTGACGGTAGTAGCGGGCGACGAAGTAGCCGCACATGTCGATGAAGTGATCGGGGTGCAGGTGCGACAGGAGCACGGCGTCGAGGTCGTAGAGGCCGATGTGGCGCTGCAGCTCGCCCAGGGCGCCGTTGCCCATGTCGAGGAGGATCCGGTAGCCGTCGGCCTCCACCAGATAGCTCGAACAGGCCGATTCCGTGGACGGGAACGAGCCCGAGCATCCGACGACGGTGAGCTTCATGCGGGCCTGAACCTCCGTGGGCTGGTGACGGGGGGCCATGCGGTGCAGTCGAGAGTAAGGCGAGAACGCAGCGGTGACTCCTCCGGAAGGGGGGCGTGTGGGCGGAATCACCAGGACGGACCTGGCCCCGGCCACGGCGTCCGCGCCCCACCCGGCGCAGGGGCCCCACCCCCCGGACCGGCCGGCGCGCACAGCACGAGGGCCCCGGCCGCGCCCGGGGAACGGGCGCGGGCCGGGGCCCTGCGAACGGGAATCTGCAACGGTGCGGAGAAGGCGCCCGAAGGGGCGGGGCCGGGCGGTCGCCGCGGCGGCCCTACAGCGGCCGGTGCCGCTCGGCACGGTCCAGGGTGTCCATGAAGCGCTGGAAGCGCTCGGCCGACTCCTTGCTGCCGGCCGTCACCGTGAACACCTCGGGCGACATGAAGGCCGCCAGCCGCTCACGCGTCTCGGGTGCGAGCGCATCCCATGCCGCTCTATCCAGCCGTGACTGAGCCACAGTTTCCGCACTGCCAGTTTCCATTGTTGAGTTGCCTCATGTCCGAAGATCCACATGCGGGACAGTTCATGTGCGTCTCCTACGGGATGATGTCAGCCGCCTGCCAACATCGGTAGTAGCAGTTCACCCGTGCACAGTTCTGTTTTTTACGGACCGGCGCGGACAAGTGGTGGACAGGTGGTGGACGGGTGGTGCGGCGCGCTATGCCCAGAGCTGGCCGTGCAGCGTCTCCACCGCCTCGTCGGTGGTGGCGGCGGTGTAGACGCCGGTGGAGAGGTACTTCCAGCCCCCGTCGGCGACGATGAAGGCGATGTCGGCGATCTCCCCGGCCCGTACGGCCTTGCGGGCGACGCCCAGCGCGGCGTGCAGCACGGCGCCCGTGGACACCCCGGCGAAGATGCCCTCCTCGGCGAGGAGTTCGCGCGTGCGGCGCACCGCGTCCTCGGAGCCCACGGAGTAGCGGGTGGTGAGCACGCCGGCGTCGTAGAGCTCGGGGACGAAGCCCTCGTCGAGGTTGCGCAGTCCGTAGACCACGTCGTCGTAGCGGGGCTCGGCGGCGACGATCTGCACACCGGGCCTGTGCTCGCGCAGGTAGCGGCCGACGCCCATGAGGGTGCCGGTGGTGCCGAGGCCGGCCACGAAGTGGGTGATCTCGGGGAGGTCGGCGAGGATCTCGGGGCCGGTCGTGGCGTAGTGGGCGCCGGCGTTGTCGGGGTTGCCGTACTGGTAGAGCATCACCCAGTCCGGGTGCTGCCCGGACAGCTCCTTGGCGACCCGCACGGCCGTGTTCGAGCCACCGGCGGCGGGCGAGGGGATGATCTCGGCGCCCCACATGGCCAGCAGCTGCCGCCGCTCCTCGCTGGTGTTCTCCGGCATCACGCACACCATGCGGTAGCCCTTGAGCCTGGCGGCCATGGCGAGGGAGATGCCGGTGTTGCCGGAGGTGGGCTCCAGGATCGTGCAGCCCGGCGTCAGCCGGCCGGCCTTCTCCGCCTGCTCGATCATGTGCAGCGCGGGGCGGTCCTTGACCGAGCCGGTGGGGTTGCGGTCCTCCAGCTTGGCCCAGATCCGCACGGACGGCGAGGGGGACAGGCGCGGCAGGCGGACGAGCGGGGTGTTGCCCACCGCGGCCAGGGGGCTGTCGTAGCGCATGGGAGGTGGCCCGGTCAGGCCATGCCGCCGGCGACCGCCGGGAGGATGGTGACGCTGTCGCCGTCGGCCAGCTCGGTGGCGATGCCGCCGAGGAAGCGGACGTCCTCGTCGTTGAGGTAGACGTTCACGAAGCGGCGCAGCTCGCCGCCGGCGGACTCGTCGACCAGGCGCTCGCGGATGCCGGCGTGCCGGGTCTCCAGGTCCTTGAAGAGCTCGTCGATCGTGGCGCCGCTGCCCTCGACGGCCTTCCGGCCGTCGGTGTAGGTGCGGAGGATGGTCGGGATGCGGACCTCGATGGCCATGGGTGTGCTCCTGTCGGAGTGCGGGGAGGTGCCTGCGTACGCCGGGGCGTTCTTCCGGGACAACCGTGGGCGCATCGTATCGATTCCCCGTGCGCCAGCCGTACGTTCGTCCCGGCATGCGGAACGCCGGGTCTCAGGCTTCGGTACGCCCCGGGTAGGCGTCGACGATCTCCACCTCCTCCTCGGTGATCTCGCCGTCGACGATCCGGAAGGAGCGGAACTGGAAGGGTCCCGCCCCGTCGGTGTCGGCCGTGGAGACGAGGACGTAGTGGGCGCCCGGCTCGCCCGCGTAGCTGACGTCGGTGCGGGAGGGGTACGCCTCGGTGGCGGTGTGCGAGTGGTAGATGACCACCGGCTCCTCGTCGCGGTCGTCCATCTCGCGGTAGAGCTTGAGCAGGTCGGTGGAGTCGAACTCGTAGAACGTGGGCGAGCGGGCCGCGTTGAGCATCGGGACGAACCGCTCGGGGCGGCCGCTGCCGGCGGGGCCGGCGATCACGCCGCACGCCTCGTCGGGGTGGTCGGCCCGGGCGTGCGCGACGATCCGGTCGTGGAGGTCTCGTGTGATGGTCAGCATGCGCGCCAGGATAAGCACAGGGCCCGCCCGTACCGGGAGCGGTACGGGCGGGCCCTGGTGCCGTGGCGGGGACTACTTGGTGAGCGAGTAGTCCTTGGGCTTGAACGCCTCGGGGTTGCGGGACTTGAGCACGAGGTACGAGACCCACATGATCGCGGCCCAGACGGGGGCGCAGTACAGCGAGACCCGCGCGTCCTTGTCGATGCCCATCATCACGATGACCATGAAGATGAAGGCGAGGGCGAAGAGGCTGGTCCACGGTGCGCCGGGGGCGCGGAACGCGGACTGCGGGAGCTCGCCGCGGTTGGCCTTGCGGCGGTAGCGCAGCTGGGCGACGAGGATCACGATCCACGCCCACATGCCGGAGATGGTCGCGAAGGAGACGACGTAGTCGAACGCCTTGCCCGGCCACTGGTAGTTGATCCAGACACCGACGAGCATCAGCGCGGCGGAGAAGGTGGTGCCGCGCAGCGGCAGGCCCTTCTTGGTCAGCTCGCCGAAGAACTTCGGTCCCTGGCCGTTGAGCGAGAGGTCGCGCAGCATGCGGCCGGTGGAGTACATGCCGGAGTTGCAGGACGACAGCGCCGCGGTGAAGACGACGAAGTTGACGATGCCCGCGCCGGCCGGCAGGCCGATCTTCTGGAAGGCGGCCACGAAGGGGCTGACGCCCGGCATGAACTCGCCCCACGGGACGACGGCCAGGATGATGATCAGCGCGCCGATGTAGAAGACCGCGATGCGCCACGGCACGGTGTTGATCGCCTTGGGGAGCGTCTTCTCCGGGTCCTTGGCCTCGCCCGCGGTGACGCCGACCAGCTCGACGGCGAGGAAGGCGAACATCACGATCTGCAGGGTCATCAGGGTGTTGCCGATGCCGTGCGGGAAGAAGCCGCCGTCGTTCCACAGGTTGGTCACGGTGGCGGTGTCACCGGCGTCGGAGAAGCCGATGGTGAGCACGCCGACACCGATGAGGATCATGCCGATGATGGCGGTGACCTTGACCATCGAGAACCAGAACTCCAGCTCACCGAAGAGCTTCACGGAGATCAGGTTGGCGAAGTACAGGATGACGGTGAAGACCAGCGCGGAGACCCATTGCGGAATGGAATGGTTCCAGTACTGCACATAGGAGGCCGCTGCGGTCACCTCGACGATTCCGGTGACGACCCAGAAGAGCCAGTACGTCCATCCGGTCACATAACCCCAGAAGGGGCCGAGGAACTCTCGGGCGTAGTCCGAGAAGGAGCCCGACACCGGGCGGTACATGAGCAGCTCACCGAGCGCTCGCATGATGAAGAAGATGACCAGGCCGGCTATCGCGTAGGCCAGGATCAGACTGGGTCCGGCCTTCGATATCGCCTTGCCCGCGCCCAGGAACAGGCCGGTGCCGATGGCGCCACCAATGGCGATCATCTGAATCTGTCGGTTGCCGAGCCCCCGCTCGTAACCCTCGGAAGCTTCCTTGCCGCTTCCCTCTCCGTCCCGCACGGCAGTGCGGTCGGCGACCTGCTCAGAGGTCATGGTGGTGCGCCTTTCTCCATACCGATCCGGTTGCTCCGGATCGGGTTCCGATCCCCCCGGATGGAGTCCTGCTCAGCGCCGACGGTCGGTCGGCTAGCGCTTCCGCTGCGACAGGGGTGGCGTCGCAGAGGCAGGTCGGCAAGAAGTATCACGTGTAAAGATGAGATCATCGACGCGGTTGTGGCGCACGGCACAAAAAAATCCGGACACAAGTGACCGGGGCCACCAATAGGCACTGCTTCGGTGACGTGATCGTTATGCGGATCTGAGTGCCCTCTGAGCGGACACGGTCAAAACGGTCTCGGAATGAGATATTCCGGCAGGTCAGGCCATCAGCGCTTCGACGAGGGTCTCCTGCAGTCCGCCGAGCCAGAGGTAGGCCATCACCATCGGCTTGCGGGGGTCCTCGTCCGGCAGCCGGAAGAGCGTCTCGCCGTCGTCCTCGTCGGTGATCTCCAGCCGGGCCCCGATGGTCAGCCGGAGGTCGTTGAGCGCGCCGAGCCACTGCCGACAGCCGTCGGGGGCCAGTCGCAGCACGGCGTCGCCCCCGGCCGCACCGCTGTCGCCGGCGGAGAGGGCGTCGAGCGAACGGACCATGCCGAGCGCGTCCTCCCGCTTGCGCTCGCGCAGGTCGTTCTCGGTGTAGCGGCGGAATTCGGCGGCGTGCGCACGCTCCTGCCGGTCCTGCTCGGCGCCGGGGGTGCCGTAGGCATCGGGGAAGAGCCGGGCCAGGGCGGGATCGGCAGGAGGCTCGCTGGGGCCCTCCGCGAACAGCCGGGCCAGCGGGTCGGCGGCCTCGGGACCCTGCGCCTCGCCCGGCCCGATCAGCTCCAGGAGCTGTACGGCCAGGCTGCGCAGGATGGAGATCTCGACCTCGTCCAGGGCAACGGCGGCCCCGCCGCCGGGAAGCGGCTCGAAGTGCCCGGCCATCAACGGTCCTGCGACAGCGTCGCCCAGAGCCCGTAGCCGTGCATCGCCTGCACGTCGCGCTCCATCTCCTCGCGGCTGCCGCTGGAGACCGTGGCACGGCCCTTGTGGTGGACGTCGAGCATCAGCCGGTGCGCCTTGTCCTTGGGGTAGCCGAAGTACGCCTGGAAGACATACGTCACATAACTCATGAGGTTGACGGGGTCGTTATGAACCAGCGTTACCCATGGGACGTCGGGTTCGGCCACCGCGAAGGGCGACTCGCCCGTTTCGGGCCGTTCGATCTCGACCGGTGCAACACTCACGCCCGCTCCATCGCTCGCTTCTCCGCCCGCGAGGCGAAACTGCGGGTTGAGGTCATCTGCGGCCCGGCGGCCTCGCGTGCGTCGCTCACGTATCCATGCTGCCACTTGGCGACTCCAGGTGCACAAACGGGGGCCCCAACTCCGCACACCCAGAAATCGTCACTCTGACGAGTAGGGGGGTAGCATCTGGACCATGAACGCTGCGGACCTGAGGCTCCCGGTCGACGTTCCATCGACGGCCCTCTTCACCGACCGGTACGAACTCACGATGCTGCAGGGTGCGCTGCGGTCCGGCACCGCCGGCCGCCGCTCCGTCTTCGAGGTCTTCACCCGCCGGCTGCCCGAGGGGCGCCGCTACGGCGTCGTCGCGGGCACCGGCCGGGTCCTGGACGCGGTGGAGAACTTCCGCTTCGACGACGGCGTGCTGGACTTCCTCGCCCAGCAGCGCATCGTGGACGAGCCGACCCTGGCCTGGCTCGCCGACTACCGCTTCCGCGGTGACATCTGGGGCTACCCCGAGGGCGAGGTGTACTTCCCCGGCTCGCCCATCCTGCGCGTCGAGGGCACCTTCGCCGAGGCGGTCCTGCTGGAGACCGTGATCCTCTCGATCCTCAACCACGACTCCGCCGTCGCCGCCGCGGCCTCCCGGATGGCGGTGGCGGCCGGCGAGCGGCCGCTGATCGAGATGGGGGCCCGCCGCACCCACGAGCTGGCGGCCGTCGCCGCCGCCCGCGCCGCCTTCGTGGGCGGCTTCAGCTCCACCTCCGACCTCGCGGCCGGCTTCCGCTACAACATCCCGACCGTCGGCACCAGTGCGCATGCCTTCACGCTGCTGCACGACAGCGAGCGCGACGCCTTCACGGCACAGGTGGACTCGCTGGGCGGGGGCACGACGCTGCTGGTGGACACCTTCGACGTCACCGAGGCGGTCGCGATGGCCGTCGAGGTGGCGGGGCCGGGCCTGGGTGCCGTCCGGATCGACTCCGGCGACCTGCTGCTGCTCGCCCACCGGGTGCGCCGCCAGCTGGACGACCTGGGCGCCAAGGAGACCAGGATCGTCGTCACCAGCGACCTCGACGAGTACGCCATCGCCTCGCTGGCCGCAGCGCCCGTGGACGCCTACGGCGTGGGCACCCAGCTGGTGACCGGCAGCGGACACCCGACGTGCTCGATGGTCTACAAGCTGGTGGCGCGCGCGGACGGCACCGGGCCCGACGCGCCGCTGCGGCCGGTGGCCAAGAAGTCGATGGGCGGCAAGAGCTCCCACGGCGGCCGCAAGTGGGCCGCCCGCCGCCCGGACGGGTGCGGGGTGGCCGAGGCCGAGGTCGTGGGCACCGGCGACGTCCCCGCGGAGCTGGCGGACCGGCAGCTGCTCGTCGAGCTCGTGCGGGGCGGCGAGGTCGTCGGCCGCGAGCCCCTGGCGGCGGCGCGCGAGAGGCACGTCGCGGCGCGTGCGGGGCTGCCGATGTCGGCGACCCAGCTCTCGCGCGGCGAGCCCGTCCTGCCCACGGAATACCTCTGAGGGCACCCGAGTGCCCCTCCCCTAAGCCCACCGGAGTCACTACCCTCGGTCACACAGGGTTGATCCGCACCGTCGGCCGAGAGCCCCTCACCTAAGGATCTGCACCATGAACCGTGCGTTGATCATCGTCGACGTGCAGAACGACTTCTGCGAGGGCGGCAGCCTCGCGGTGGCCGGCGGCGCCGACGTCGCGGCCGCGATAACCGACCTGGTGGGCGAGGCGCCCGCCGGGTACGCACACGTCGTCGCCTCGCGCGACATGCACATCGACCCGGGCGACCACTTCTCGGAGCACCCGGACTACGAGCACTCCTGGCCGCGGCACTGCGTGGCGGGCACGGAGGGCAGCGGCTTCCACCCCAACCTCTCCCCCGCCATCGCCTCCGGGGCCGTCCAGGCCGTCTTCGACAAGGGCGCCTACGCGGCCGGCTACAGCGCGTTCCAGGGCACCGACGAGAACGGCACGGAGCTCGCGGACTGGCTGCGGGCGCGCGAGGTGACCGACGTGGACGTGGTCGGCATCGCCACCGACCACTGCGTCCGGGCCACCGCACTGGACGCCCGCCGGGCGGGCTTCGGCACCCGCGTCCTGCTCGACCTCACCGCGGGAGTGGCCCGCGAGACCACCGAGCGGACCCTGGAGGAGCTGCGGGACGCCGGCGTGGAGCTGAGCGGCAAGCCGGTCGTCCAGGGCGGCTGAGAGCCGCTGGAGACCTGTCCCGGGCCGTCTAGGAAGAGGGCCGCGCGGCGTCCGGGGCCCGCAGCAGGCGGCCGATCGGATGCCAGGACTCGGTGTCGTCGTCCGGCACGGACCGCCACACGACCCCGTCGGGGTGGTGCAGCACCGCCGTGATCTCGTCCGGCGTGGGCGGCTCGGTGTTGCCGCGCAGGTAGACGGCGCGCAGACCGAGGTTGCGCAGCCGGGTGAGGGCGCGCTGGCGGTTGGCGGCGTGCACGAGCACCCGCACGCGCACTCCGGGCCGCACGGCACCGCCCGGCGGGCCCGCCAGGGACAGGGCGACCACGACGCTGCCGTCGGGGAGCTTGGCGAACCCACCACCTGCCATCTGCCTCACTGCTCCCCTGGGAGTATGGGCGTCCATAAGACCATCATGGTGGGCATTCTCGGCACGATCGGCCGCCGCCCGCTAGAGGGCGACGGCCGATGCACGCCTGACCTGCGGTGATGCAGGCTACTGGGGGGTTACTTGGTGGACGGGCCCACCTGGATCGTCATCGTGGAGCCACCGAGGGCCTCGGTGAGGATCCGGATCCGGGTGTTGGTGTCGGTGAGCTTCACACCGCCGGTCGGGTTGGCCTCGTCGTAGTAGGTGTTCTTGTGGTCGTCGAAGACCGGGACGCCCAGCTTGGGCTTGACCCGGGTGGCGACGCCGTCCTTGTGGACGGTGTAGCCCTCGGTCGGGTACCAGCTGAAGGTCGAGTCGTACGCCTGGAAGCGGTTGCGCATGAGCGAGCCGTCCGACCACTTCTCGGCCTTGGGGTGCGCGTCGACGGGCAGGATGCGGCCCGCGCCCGGGTGGACGCCGACGTTGTTGTCCGCCTGCGAGGTGTCCCACAGCCAGACGAGCAGGCCGTTCTGGTAGGGGAAGTGCTCCACCCAGGACGGCTTGGCCGTCTTCCAGCCGAAGTTGTACGGGCCGACCTTGAGGGTCTTGTCGTACGAGACGTACTGGCGGTTCTCGGCGATGTAGTACTGCGGGTACTCCTTGGTGAAGGAGGCACCGATGCGCGAGAAGCCCTTGGCCGTCCAGCCGTTGTCGTCGCCCTCGGCGCCGTCGGTGACGAGCGCCTTGCCGTCGGCGGTGAGGGTCAGCGCGTCGGCCGCGAAGCCCTTGCCGCCGGCGCCGCCGTCGGTGGCGTAGCGGAAGCGCAGGTCGATCTTCTTGCCCGCGTGGGCGTCGAGCGGGAACGACAGCTTCTTGTACGCGCCCGAGACACCGGTCAGGGCGGGCTTGTCGCCGCCGTCACGGGTGATGGCCTTGCCGTCGGCGGTGCCGTCGAGGGGCGTCCAGTTGGCGCCGCCGTCCGTGGAGACCTCGGTGTAGAGGAAGTCGTAGTTCTCCTCGATGTCCCACCAGCCCGAGAGGTCCAGGGACGCCTTGGTCCTGCCCGTCAGGTCGACGGAGCGCGTGAGCGTGTTCTTCAGATCGTCGCCCGCGCCGCTCCACCACTGCTTGGAGCCCTCGGCGGGCTTGACGACGTCCGTGGTGACCTTCTTGGCGGGGAGGTCGACGACGAGCGCCTGCTTGTCCTTGGTGTTGTACTCGGCGACGCCCAGCTTGTGGGTCGAGCGGGTCGCGGCCTTGGCCTTGTCGTAGTTGAGCCAGCCGAGCTGCAGCTTGTCCCAGGCGCTCATGTCGCCGGGCAGGTCGCCGATGGTGTCCTTGCCCCGGCCGAGCCAGGAGCCGGAGGACATCAGGGACCAGAAGTCGACGGAGGACTCACCGGTTCCGGTGGTGTCGTACTCGTCGGGGAGGCCCAGGTCGTGGCCGTACTCGTGGGCGAAGACACCGAGGCCGCCGTTCTCGGGCTGCATGGTGTAGTCGCCGACCCAGATGCCGGTGTCGGCGATCTGCGTGCCGCCCGCCTTGTTGTTGGCGGGGCCGGTCTTCCCGGCGTCGGAGCCGTAGGCGTACCAACGGTGGGCCCAGATGGCGTCCTTGCCCTGGGCGCCGCCGCCCGCGGACTCGTCCTCGCCGGCGTGCACGATCTGGAAGTGGTCGATGTACCCGTCGGGCTCGTTGAAGTTGCCGTCGCCGTCGAAGTCGTTGCGGTCCCACTGGTCGTACTTGGCCAGCTCGGCCTTGATGTCCGCGTCCGAGCGGCCGGCGGTCTTCTGGTCGGCGACCCACTGGTTGACGCCGTCGCGCACGAGGTCCCAGGCGCTGGGGCAGTTGGTGGAGCCGCAGTAGTTGGAGCCGTAACGGGCCTCGTTCCACTGGACCTTGACCCAGTCGGTGACGGTGCCGTCGACGGAGTAGCGGCCCGAGGACTGCTTCTCGTAGTACTTGGCGAGGGACTCCTTGTTCTCGTCGTGCGAGAAGTAGAGGTCCTGGAAGTACTGGCGGTTGTAATCCTTCTGCCAGGCCGTGCTGTTGTCCTTCGCGCGGTCCGGCTGGACTATCCGGTTGTGCGCGGGGCCGGCCGCGCCGCCGTACTTCTTGACGGGCGGCTTGGGGCCGTCGGGGCCGTCCGGGTCGTACATGGTGGTGTCGTCGACCTTGTCGCCGAAGTCGACCAGGATCGTAAAGATCTTGTCGGTCTTCTCGCGGGCCATCTCGACGTACTTGCCCTTGCCGAGCTGGACGACCTTCGACGCGCCGCGCTGCTCGGCCTTGGCGTCACCGGAGATCACCTGCTCCAGCGCCGCCTTGCGCTGGGCCTCCTGCTTCTTGCTGAACGGGCCCTTGAGGTCGTGCTCCGCGCCGCGCTTGACCTGCGCCGGGTCCTGGCGCTGGACGTTCGTGGGGTCGGCGGTCGGCGAGCCGGTCACGCCCGCCGCCTGCGCGATCCCCGCCGTCAAGGTGCCCGTGCCGAGGGCCGCGATCACGGCGGCCACCGCGGCGGATCGGGCGACCCTCCGTTGGCTGATCTTCACTTGTGAATGTCCTCCCCAGTAACAACTGTGGAGGTATTTGACCGGAGTGACGCATGAAAAGACAGACCTTGACTGCGGCGATCAGAGCAAGTACGTTATCCGGCCTTTAACTTGCGGATATCGGGCAACAACGGGCGCGCCGGTCCTCGCTCCTGCCGCCGAGGCGCCCCCGTGCGCCCCTGATGCTCCCAGTACCGTGGGTTAGGTCACGCTTACCGCCAGTTCCCCTCGGGCAAAGAGCACCGTAGAGTCGATAGCGGTATGTACCAACGGTACGTACCAGCCGACTCCGCACTCCCCCATACCGACGCCCTTTGCCTTGAGGACGGATACCGCCATGCCGCGTCCGACTTCTGCACAGATCGCCTACGGATCGGCCACCGTCGTCTTCTCGACCCTCGCCATGCTCCTGCTGTCGCAGGCCGGGTCGGGCACCGGCGTCGCCGTCATCGCCCTGACCGCCCTCGCGCTCGGCCTGGCCGTCGCCGCCGCCGTGGGCATGCGGAAGCCCCGCGTCCGCGCGGCCGCCACCACCCCGGCGTCCGGAGCGCGCACGCCCGCGCACGCGCACGCGGGCCGGGCCGCCGCGGGCGCGGTCGCGGGGGAGCACTCACTCCACGGTTGAGACCACCACGGTCTTGGCCGCCTTGTCGTGGATGCACTGGTGGTAGGGCTGGTCCCAGGTGCACCACAGCACGTTGACGAGCCAGAAGACGAAGCCGCAGCACGGCACGATCTGGGGCAGGGAGTAGACGGCCGCGCGCGTCCAGCCCGGCCTGCCCTCGGGGATCGCGCCGTTGTCCAGCATCGCGACCCTGATCTTCATCAGCATCTTGCCCAGCGTCTGCCCACGGGTGGTCAGCATCAGGCCCTCGTAGAGGAAGTAGACGAGGGAGACGATGATGGACAGGCCGGTCGACCTGCTCTGGTCGTCCCAGGGGTCGGAACGCCAGGCGATCCCCCAGAAGACCGCGCTCACGGGGACGCTCACGATGAGCCCGTCGACGATGCGCGCGATCAGCCTCCGGAAGCGGTTCGCCAGCGGCGGCATGCCCGCGAGGGGATCGGCCGCGCCGTACTGGCCGCCGTAGGGGCTCTCCGGGCCGCCCCCGTACGGGCCCCCGGCACCCGTCCCACCGTAGGGGCCACCGTCCTGCGGACCGCCGGTCCCGGCCCCGCCGTACGGGCCCCCGCTCGGCGGACCGCCCCCGGCCGGGCCGCCGGCCCCGGCGCCCGGGTAGGGCGGGGGCTGGGGAGGCTCCGGCTCGGGGGGCCGCTTCGCGAAGGGGTCGTCGGCGTCGCCGCCCCGCGGCTGGTCGTGGCTCATGGACCCAGTGGAACCCAGCCTTCAGGCTTCCGCATCCGGCTGTGTGCCGTTCGAGTCGTGCCGTCCGGCGAGGGTCAGCCCTTCGCCGCGGCGACGAACGTACGGGCCGCCTTGTCGTGCCAGCACTGGCGCCACGGCCGGTCGAACAGGCACCACAGCACGCCCAGCACACCGACGACCGCCGCTCCCAGCAGGCCGTAGACCAGCCACCTGCGCAATGCGGCGCCGAAGGAGGTCGTGTCGTGCGACTCGATGTCCAGCACGCGCAGGCCGAACACCTTCTTGCCCAGCGTGCGTCCCCACTTCGCGGTCGGCAGCGCCTCGTAGAGCAGGCCGCCGACGAGCAGGACGGCGAGCACGATCGCCAGGTAGGTGCCCGTGGTGCCGTCGAGCAGCCAAACGGTGACGGTCTCGCCGGACTGCCGGGCCTCCTCCACCTTCGCGTCGATGTGCTCGACCGACTTGCCCCACAGCGGCGCGGCGACGGCGCCCACCGCGCCGCCGAGCACGACGGTGTCCAGGAGCCGGGCGGCCAGGCGCCGGCCCAGCCCCGCGGGACGGCCCTGAGCCTGCGCGGCCAGCAGGAACGGGTCCTCCTTGGGCGGCTTCCAGGGCGCGACCACCTCGCCGGCGCCGGGCTGCGGCTGCTGCTGGGCGAGCTGCTGCACCTGCTGGGCCCAGCCCACCGGCTGCGGCCCGGACGGCGCCCGGTCGGCGGGCACGGGTGCGGACGCCGGGCGCCGGGCCGGGAGGGAGGTGGCCTCGGGCCGCTCCGGCGCCTCGGCGGCCTGCGGCTCGGGCCAC
>NZ_JAIXMK010000127.1:0-27550 GCF_020328095.1 Streptomyces sichuanensis | reverse complement strand
GGCCGCGGCGGCCCCGGCGGCGCGCCGGGCGGCGTCGCGGCCCGGGGCCCGGCAGGTGGCCGGCTACACCGACGCGTCGGGCCGGGTGACCGTGGCCGTCTTCGCCTACCGCGGGAACCCCGCCCAGCAGCACTGGAACGACCAGACGGTACGGGTGGCCGACGGAGACATGATCGCCATCGGCGGCGGGGCCACCGCCGTGGAGGGCCCCGCCGGCGCGCTGCTGACCGCTTCGTACCCCAACGACGACCTGACCGGGTGGACCGTCTCCTCCAAGGACCACCTCGAAGCCCAGCCGCACGAGCTGACCGCCTACGTCATCGGCCTGAAGATCGCCGGGATGAGCCGCGACCGGTTGCTGCGCTCGGTCCACGTCGCGCGCGCCGACAGCGGTACCGTCCCGCACCCCGAGGCCGAGGCGGGCATCCCCTCCTCCGCGGAGTACGCCCTGGTCGGCGGGGGCTTCCGGGTCGACTGGCGGGGCGCCGGCAACCTCGCCACGGCCTCCTTCCCGTCCACCGACTTCTCCTGGAAGGCCCGCTCCAAGGACCACGTGGTCTCCTCCCCGGCGAGCATCCGCTCCTACGCGATCTCGCTGCGCCGCGACCTGCCCGCCGGCCGCGTCACGACCGCCCTGGTCCGCGCCGAGTCCGGCCAGGCCCAGCACCCCGCCGCCGTCGCCACCCTGCCTCCGGGATACGCCCTCACCGGCGGCGGCGCCGAGGTGCACTGGCGCGGGGCCGGCAACCTCCTGTGGCGGCTGGAGCCGTCCACCACCTGGAACGCCAGCTTCAGCGCGGCCTCCAAGGACCACCGGGTGGCCGACCCGGCCACCCTCACCGCCTACGCGCTGGGCATCCGCCTCTCCTGACACGCCCCCGCTCACCGGCGGGCCCGGGCGGCTGCCCGCCCGTGCCCGCCCTGACGCGTGTCAGGACCGGCCGCCCACGCCGTCGAAGGTGTCCGGGACGGGCAGGGTGTTCCAGCGGTCCAGCGGCCAGCCGACGACGAAGGCGCGCCCGATCACGTTGCCGACCGGGACGAAGCCGTGGTTCCGGTCCTGCTGGTGGTAGCGGGAGTCCGCCGAGTTCTGCCGGTGGTCGCCCATCACCCACAACGTCCCCTCGGGAACGGTCACCTTGAACTGGCCGCCCTGCTCGTCGGGGCTGCACGGGGTGTTCCCGGCGAAGACGTAGGGCTCGTCCAGCTCCTTGCCGTTGACCTTCAGCGGCCCCGTGCCGCGGCACTCCACCGTGTCGCCGCCGACGGCGACGACCCGCTTGATGAGGTCCTTCTCCTCGGCGGAGGGCATGAGCCCGACGAAGCCGAGGACTTTCTGCACCGGGTTCGGGCGGGCGGCCGGCTCGTCCTTCAGCCAGTCGTCCGGGTCGCGGAAGACGACGACCTCGCCCCGCTCGGGCTTGGCGCCGAACCACGGCGTGAGCTTGTCGACCAGCACGCGGTCGCCCCGCTGCAGGGTGTTCTGCATCGAGTCCGAGGGGATGGAGAACGCCTGCACCAGAAACGTCTTGATGAGCAGCGCGAGGACCAGCGCGATGCCGATGAGGAGCGGCAGCTCCTTCCAGAACGGGCGCTGCTCGCGCGGCTTCCCGCCCGCCTCGCCCGGCCCGGTGTCCGCCCCGGCGGTCGCCACATCGGTCATTCCCACTCCTCGCCACGTGCCACGGCCCGTCTCCCCTTGCGGTCCGGGCCTACCACTCCCACAACGCGCGGGAGTTCCCGCACACCTCCTGGGCGACATGTCCGGAGATGCTGCCGGGGCGCACGCGCCCTACGATGGTGGTGTCGAGTGCCGTGGAGGTGTGTCATGGCCCACGCCACGGGGGCGGTTACGGACGCCCGGGACCTGCTGGCCCTGTCGCGGCCCGAGCTCGACCGCCTCTTCCGCAGCAGCCCGCCCGGGGAGACGCCCCGGGGCGAGGGCGCTGGCACCGTGCTCCTGGCGCGCGGAGCGGGCCCGTCGCGGATCGCGGCCCGCCTCGCCCGGCTCCTCGCCTGGCAGGGCAAGGTGTTCGCGCCCGGCGGCGGAGAACTGCTCAACAGGGTCACCCCGTTCGGCGTGCGCGCCATCCGCGCCCGGGTGTACCGCGGCGCGAGCTGGTCCGACGGCGCGGAATGCATCGTCCTGGACTATTCGCGCACCTCGTTCCTCGCGCAGCGCATCCGCGACGAGATCCGCACGATCGGGCCGGGCCTGTACCTCGGCGACGTCTACTGGGGGCGGCGCAGGGTCCTGGGCTTCTCCCTGCGTTTCTCCACCCCGACCACCTGACACGACGCTCCGGGAGGTGCCGGGCATGCCGCATCAGCTGGCCGTCACCATCCGGGCCGCCCTCCCCGCGGCCCGGGTCGCAGAGGTGAGCGAACTGCTGGCCGAGGCCGGCCGCAAGGGCGTGGCCGGCGAGCTGTTCCCCTTCGCGGAGGTGACGGGCGTTCACTTCGCCCGGCTGCTCGTGGTGCCGGAAGGGCCGCCCGGCGCGGACGGCGCCCCCGTGCCCGCCAGCGTCGTCTACATGAGCGAGGTGGACGCCCCGCTGCAGTCCCACCTCACCGATCTCGTCCGCAAGGCCGGCGAGGGACTGGAGAAGGTCTTCGGGCACTGCGACGGTTACCCGACGGGCAGCGCCTCGGTCGCCGCCCGGACCGCCTGGCTGCGCGCCCACCGCATCCCCTCCGCCGCCTTCTACGTCAACACCGTGGGCAGGGGGCGGCAGCAGATCCTGCGCGAGGCACGGCTGCGCGAGGCGATCGAGGAATTCCTCGACCAGCAGGGCGCGGCCCTGTCCGGCGCACCGCCGTCCCGCATCCGGGCCGCCGTCCAGGAGCACGTGAGAGGCCGCCCGGATCTGGCCTGGGCCCGCTCGCGTCCCGCCCCGCCGGCCCTGTGGTGGCGGATCCGGCAGAAGGCGCACCTCGTCGCGCTGCCGGTGGTGGCCCTGTTCCTGCTGCCGCTCCTGCTGTTCGCCCTGCCCGTGTGGGCGGTGCTGCTGCGGCTGCACGAACTGCGGGACGCACCCGGCCGGGACCGCCCGGACCGCCGGCACCTGCGCGAACTCGCCGCGTGCGAGGACTTCGGCGCGCAGAACCCGTTCACCGCCGTCGGCTCCGTCAAACCGGGTCGGTTCCGCCGCGCCACCCTGACGGCGGTCCTCCTCGTCGTCGACTACGGCGTCCGGCACTTCTTCAACCGGGGCGACCTCACGGGCGTGAAGACCATCCACTTCGCCCGCTGGCTGTTCATCGACGACAAGCGGCGCGTGCTCTTCGCGAGCAACTACGACGGAAGCCTCGAAAGCTACATGGACGACTTCATCGACAAGGTCGCCTGGGGCCTCAACGCCGTCTTCAGCAACGGGCTCGGCTACCCCCGGACCCGGTGGCTCGTGCTCGGCGGCGCCAAGGACGAGCTGGCCTTCAAGAACTACCTGCGCTGCCACCAGCTGCCCACCCACGTCTGGTACTCCGCCTACGACGACCTGACCACCGCCACCATCGACACCAACGCCCGCATCCGCGCGGGCCTGTTCGCCGACCTCGGCCCGGCCGCGACCAGGGCCTGGCTCGCCCTGCTCTGAAGGAGGGGACGCGATGGTCCCGACCCTGGAACTCGACGACATCCAGGGCCTGCTCGTGCGCGGCTACAGCAGCCTGAGGGCGGCCTGTTACCTGCTGCTCGCCGTCACCGACCCGCCGGCCGCACGCCCCGCCCTGGCCCGGGCGGCCCTGCGGGTGACGGACGGCCGCACGGAGCCCACGGAGAGCGCCGTGAACCTCGCCCTCACCGCGGACGGCCTGCGGCGCCTGGGCACGCTGCCCCCCGGCCTCGACGGCTTCCCCGAGGAGTTCGTCACCGGCATGACCGACCCCGACCGCAGCCGCTTCCTCGGCGACCTCGGCCAGGACGCCCCCCGGCACTGGCGCTGGGGCGGGCCCGCCACCCCGCCCGTGCACGTCCTCGCGCTGCTCTACGCCCGCGACGAGCCGTCCCTGCACCGCCTGGAAGCAGAGCTGCGCCAGGACCTGCTCGCCACCGGCGGTCTCACCGAGGTGCTCCGGCTGACCACGGCCGAGCTCGGCGACCGCGAGCCCTTCGGCTTCCGGGACGGCATCTCGCAGCCGCTCATCGAAGGACTGCCCAAGACCTCCCGTGTGACCGCCGCGCGCGACGGGGCGGCGTCCGACGGCGACGTCGTCAAGGCCGGCGAGTTCGTCCTCGGCTATCCCAACGAGTACGGCCTGCTGACGGACCGGCCGCTGCTCCCGGACGACGACGCCGGCCTGCTGCCCCGGGCGCCCGGCGGCGCCGGCGCCGACCTCGGCCGCAACGGCAGCTACCTGGTCTTCCGCCAGCTCCACCAGGACGTCCAGGGCTTCTGGGGCTACCTCGACGACGTCACCCGCCGCCCCGACGGCACGTCCGATCCCGCCGCGCGCGAGGCGCTCGCCGCGCGCATGGTGGGCCGCTGGCCCGGCGGCGCCCCGCTGGTCCACGCCCCCGGCCAGGACGATCCCGGCCGTGCCACCGACAACGACTTCGGCTACTTCGCCACCGACCCCGGCGGCCTGCGCTGCCCCCTCGGCGCGCACATCCGCCGCGCCAACCCCCGCGACTCGCTGGACCCGCGGCCCGGATCGGCCGAATCGGTCGCCATCGGCCGGCGCCACCGGATCCTGCGCCGCGGTCGCGCCTACGGGCCGCGCGGAGGCCCCGACCCGCCGCCCACCGCCGCCGACGACACCCAGGGCAACGGGCTGCACTTCCTCTGCCTCAACGCCAACATCTCCCGCCAGTTCGAGTTCATCCAGCACACCTGGCTCAACAACCCGGGCTTCAACGGCCTCCACGACGCCCCCGACCCGCTGGTCGCACCGCGCCGCAACCAGCACGCCACCTTCACCCGGCAGGCCCGGCCCGTCCGCACCCGCCACGTCGGCCTGCCGCAGTTCGTCTTCGTCCAGGGCGGCGCCTACTTCTTCCTGCCCGGCCTGCGCGCCCTGCGCCACCTGTGCACGGCCGCACCGAAGGACGGGCAGCGGTGACCGGCCGGCACCGCCTGCGCGTGGCGGTCAACGACGCCGTCCTGCGCTGCGTCCACCTGGAGCGCCGCATCGACCCCTACGTCCGGCCGCTGCTCGACCGGGCCCTGCGGCGGCCCGTGCAGGCCCTGGTGCAGTGGATCGTGGGCGTCCGCCGCCGCGACGAACACCTCCGCCCGGCCGAGGAACGGCTGCTGCCGGGGGAGGGGGAGACCACGGAGGCCATCGCCGGTCAGATGGGCCGCTTCATCGCCCGCGAGTACGCCCCGGGCAACGCCCAGCGGGCCGGGAACACCAAGACCCACGGCGTCGTGTCAGGGGAGTTCACCGTGCTCGGCGACCTGCCCGCCGCGCTGCGCCACGGGGTGTTCAGCCGCCCCCGGACCTTCCGCGCGTGGGTGCGCTTCGCCGGCCCCGGCCCCCTCGCGCCGCCCGACATCGAGGACAACGGCATCCTCAGCATCGGCGTCAAGCTCCTCGGCGTCGAGGGCGAGAAGCTGCTCGACGACGAGCGGGCTACCCAGGACTTCACGGGCATCAGCGCCCCGACCTTCACCACGCCCGACGTCGTCGAGAACCTCAAGCTGCAGCAGCACGTCTACGACGGCACCCCCCTGCTGTACTTCCTCGGCCCCCGCGACAGCCACCTGTGCGACATGGTCATGCAGGGCCTGTACGCCAGGACCCACTCCAGCCCGCTGGAGACCCGCTACTGGAGCTGCACCCCGTACCTGCTGGGCGAGGGCCAGGCCATGCAGTACTCCCTGGTCCCGCGCGACCGGCGGCGCGGCCGCGCGCCCTGGCACCCGCCGGACGACTACCTGCGGCGGGCGCTGGCCACGACGCTGCGCGAGCGCGACGTCCTCTTCGACTTCCTCGTCCAGCTCCAGACCGACCCGCACCGGATGCCCGTCGAGAACGCCTCGGTGGTCTGGCCCGAACGGCTCTCGCCCTTCCGGCCCGTCGCCACGCTGCGGCTGCCCCGCCAGGAGCTCGACGAGGCCCGGCAGTTCGCCCTCGCCGACCGGCTCTCCTTCAACCCCTGGCACGCGGTGGCCGCCCACCGCCCGCTCGGCAACCAGAACCGCGCCCGCCGCACGATCTACCTGCAGCTCTGCCACCTCCGCCAGTCCATGAACGGCACACCGCACACCGATCCCAGCGACGACGAGCCCGGCCGGAGCCCCTGAAGCGGCTCCCGCGCCCGCCGCGCGAAGGAACACACCATGCCATATCGTCGCATTCTGTACGCCATGCCCCTGAGGAAGGGGTGTCCCCCGCGGGAAGGGGCACTGATCATGAACGTGCGTACGGCCGCCCGCTACAGCCTGGGCGGAATCCGGCTGGTCAACGGCGTGGCGGCGTTGCTCGCCCCCCAGGTGGTGGCCCGCCGGCTGGGTGCGGACCCCGGACAGCCCGCCCTCGTCCACGTGCTGCGGATGTTCGGCGTCCGCACCACGATCATCGGTGCCGAGCTGCTGCTCCTCAAGGACGTCCGCGCCCTCGACCGGGCGCTGCGCCTGGCCCCGGTCGTCCACGCCAGCGACGCGCTGTCCGCCGCCTGCGCCTGGCGCTCCGGGACCCTCCCCGGGCGGGCGGGCCTGACCGCCACGGCGATCTCCACGGTCAACGTCGCCCTCACCCTGATGGCCCAGCCGCCCGGGAGGCTGTTGTTCCGCTGCCGCACGCGGGAAGGAGCCCACCATGCGTAGCGCCTCATGGTTCGTGGAGCTGCACAACAGGCTGGCGCTGGCCGTCGACCGCAAGAGGGGCTGGGACCGCCTGCCGACACCGCTCGGCCTGCTGACCCTCATCGGCCTGCGCAACAACCTGCGCCGCAAGAACCTCTTCGACACCACGTCCTACCCGGCGCAGAACCTGCCCCCCGTCGAGCCGCCGGACCCGCGCCACCTCACCCAGCGCTCCGCCGACGGCACCTACAACGACCTGGCGCACCCGCGCATGGGCATGACGGGCTCCCGCTTCGGCCGCAACGTCCCGCCCGAGAACGCCTTCCCCGAGCCCGAGCCGCAGATCCTCTCCCCGAGCCCCCGCGAGGTGAGCCGCGCCCTGCTGACCCGGCACGCGTTCATCCCCGCCGAGTCCGTCAACGCGCTGGTGGCCGCCTGGCTGCAGTTCATGATCCGGGACTGGGTCAACCACGGCCAGGGCTCGGCCGACGACCCCTGGCGCATCGAGCTGCTCGACGACGACCCCTGGCCCCAGTCCCCGATGCTCGTGCCCCGCACCGTCCCCGACGCCACCCGCCCGCCCGGCGACGACGGCCTCCCGCCCACGTACCTCAACGAGAAGTCCCACTGGTGGGACGCCTCCCAGGTCTACGGCAACAATCTCGCCGAACAGCTGCAGCTGCGCGAGGGCGAGGGCGGCCGGCTCAAGGTGCCCCGCAACGGCACCCTCTTCCCCGACGACCCGGACCGGGACCCGGCGAGCATCCCCGGCTTCTGGCTGGGCCTGGCCATGATGCACATCCTGTTCATCCTGGAGCACAACGCCATCTGCGACCGGCTGCGCCAGGACTACCCGCAGTGGTCGGACGAGGAGCTCTTCCAGCGGGGGCGCCTGATCAACACCGCCCTCATCGCCAAGATCCACACCATCGAGTGGACGCCCGCCGTCATCAGCCACCCCACGACCGTCACCGGCATGCGCGCCAACTGGTTCGGCCTCCTGGGCGAGCGCGTGCACAGGATGTTCGGCCGCATCAGCCGGAGCGAGGTCCTCAGCGGCATCACCGGCGGGCACCCCGACCACTTCGGCGTGCCGTACGCCCTCACCGAGGAGTTCGTCGCCGTCTACCGCATGCACCCCCTCGTGCCCGACGACTGGAGCATTCGCGCGGCCGCCGACGACTCCCCGCTGCGGGAGGCCACGTTCCGGGAGCTGGCGGGGCGCGGAGCGTACGAGTTCCTCGGCAAGTACGAGCTGTCCGACCTGTTCTACTCCTTCGGCACCTCGCACCCGGGCCTGGTCACCCTGCACAACTACCCGGCGTTCCTGCAGGAGTTCGAGCGCCCCGACGGCAAGCTCATGGACCTCGGCGCCGTCGACGTGCTGCGGATCCGTGAACTGGGCGTCCCGCGCTACAACGACTTCCGGCGCGCCCTCCACCTCGCCCCCGCCCGGGACTTCGCCTCGCTCACCGACAACCCGGAGTGGGCCGAGGAGATGCGCCGTGTCTACCGCGACGACATCGAAGCGGTCGATCTCATGGTCGGCATGTTCGCCGAACGCCGCCCGAAGAACTTCGCCTTCAGCGACACCGCCTTCCGGATCTTCCTCCTCATGGCGTCCCGCCGCCTGAACAGCGACCGGTTCCTCACCCAGGACTACACCCCGCAGGTCTACACCCGCACCGGACTCGACTGGATCGAGAACAACAGCATGTCCAGCGTGCTCCTGCGTCACTTCCCGGAGCTGCGCGCCTCGATGCGCTCGGCGGACAACGCGTTCGCCCCGTGGACGAGCACCGGGTCCGCGCGGTGAACACCGGGAGCATGCGGCCCTCGGCGGGGCTGCTGCTGGCCATCACCGGCGTCCTGCCGTTCTGCGGCGGCCTGGCGTTCCTCCTCTGCACGACCGACGTCGACGTCACGCCCCTGCGGATGGCCGGCAGCGCCGCCGCGGCCGTACGGGTCCTCGGGGACCGCGCCGACGCCTTCCGCGACGCGGTCCACGCCGACCACGTCTTCGTCGCCGGCTGCACGATCACCCTGGTGTGGGTCTTCCTGCTCGCCCGCCGCACCCTCGCCCGCCATGTGAACCAGCAGCACCTCGCCGTGACCGGCGCGGTGGCGGCGCTGGTCGCGGGGCTGTGCGCCGTGGCCGGGAACCTGCTGCTCGCGCACGGCATTCCGCGCGCGGCGCAAGGGGCGAACCTGCCGTTCGCGCTGGCCACCGGCTGCGCCACGGTCACGTGGGTGCTGCTGGCCCTGACCGGGCCCGTCGCGGTCGTCCTCGTCGCCATCACGGTCAAGCGCGCCGCCTCCCACGCCGTGCCGTTCCTGCGACGCCGCACCGGCCCGGCGCCGGCCGGCGACGACGTGATCCCGCCCTGGCCCGTGGTGCGGGCCGACGGCGCCCGCTGGCCCCGGAGCGCGCGGCCGGACCCGCCGGCCGGCAGCGCCGTCCGCTGGCTCAACGGCAGCCGGGTCCCGCCCGGCCGCGAGCAGGGCGCCCTGGGGTTCTGCGTCTCCGGCGGCGGCATCCGCTCGGCCTGCGTCACCCTGGGCGCGCTGCAGGTCCTCCGCGACGACGTGCGCAAGGCCCGCTACCTCGTGTCCGTCTCCGGCGGCGGCTACCTGGCCGGCGCCCTGCAACTGGCGCTCACCGGCCCCCTCGAAGGAGGGGCCCTGACCCCGGCCCGCGCCGCCCCCGCGGACGTCTTCGGGCCCGGCACCCCGGAAGAGGACCACCTGCGCCGGCACTCGAAGTACCTCGCCGAGGGCACCGGCCAGTGGCTGACCGCACTCGGCGTCCTCCTGCGCGGCCTACTGGCCTCCCTGAGCCTGCTCGTCGCCGGCCTCCTCGTCCTGGGACTCGCCCTGAGCTGGGCCTACCACCGCGTGCCCGTCACGGACCTGACCTGCCTGGCGGGCAGCGCACCGCCCTGCAGGCCCGGCTTCCGCACACCGGCCGTCGCCGCCATCCTGTGCTGCCTGGGCGCCGCGCTCGCGTGCTGGCTCGTCTGGCTGGTGACCTTCGCGTGGCTCCCGGGTTCCCGTCGTCCGCCCCTGTGGGCGGCCACGGCGTTCCGGCTGCTCGTCGTCCTCGCCCTGTTCCTGGTGCTCGTGGTCCTGCTCCTGCCCGCCGTGGCCTGGGGAGCGATGTGGCTCAAGCACTGGACGGACGTGGGCGTACGGGGCGTCGGCGCGGGCGCCGGCCTGACCGCACTGCTCACCTACGTGGCCGTCCTCGCCGGCACCCTGTGGCGCCGCCGCCAGGTCGTCGGCGGCGGCATGAGCAAGCTGTTCGGCGCCGGGCGGCGCGCCTCCAGACTGAGCCAGGCCGTGCCCACCGCATTCAGCCAGTACCTGCTCGTGTGGCTGGTCCTGCTGCTCCTGACGCTCGTCTCGCTGCTCGTCCTGGGCTGGGCGATCGCCACCGGGCGCACCTGGCACCCGGGCTGGCAGCTGGGCGTCCCCGCCGCCGTCCTCGCGGTCGCCCTGTGCCTCGACCAGACCTGGATGAGCCTGCACCCCTTCTACCGCTACCGGCTGGCCTCCGCGTTCGCCGTCCGCCGCTGGAAGGAGGAGGACGGCGAAACGGTCGCCCGGCCCTACGACTTCACGAAAGAGCCCACGAAGCTGTCCCTGTACGGTGAACAGCGCGAGGGCTTCCCGCAGGTCATCTTCGCCGCCGCGGCCAACCTCTCCGGCAGCGACCGCACGCCCCCGGGCCGGCACGCGGTCTCCTACACGTTCTCCCACGACTACGTCGGCGGCCCGGACATCGGATACGTCCGGACGGACCGGCTGGAGGAGCGCACCGAGGGGACCATCGGCGCCGACCTCACCGTGCAGTCCGCCGTCGCCGTCTCCGGCGCCGCCTTCGCCTCCGCCATGGGCAGCCAGGCCAGGGTCTTCCAGACCCTCTTCGCCCTCACCAACGCCCGGCTGGGCACCTGGGTGCCCAACCCGGCCTCCCTGACCGGACTGTGGGCGCCGGACCCCGACTGGAGGCTGCCGCCCCAGCCCCGCCTGCGGCGGCTGCACTACCTCCTCAAGGAGATCGCCGGCCGCTATCCGATGGACGACCGGCTGCTGCTGACCACCGACGGCGGCCACTACGAGAACCTCGGGCTCGTCGAACTGCTGCGCCACGGCGTGCGCACCGCCGTGTGCATCGACGCCAGCGGCAGCAACCCGCCCTTCGCGGGCACGCTGGCCGACGCCATCTCGCTGGCCTACCAGGAACTGGGCGTCAGGATCCTCCTGGACGACGTGGAAGCACGGCAACTCGTCCCCGGCAGCGCCCGCCCCCTGCAGCCCGAGGACCCCCTGGCCGCGCTGAACGCCCGTCTGTCGGCCCGCGCGGTGGTCACCGGCGACATCATCTATCCGCACGAGCTGGTCGTGAACGGGCAGGGCTGCGGCACCAGGGGCCGGCTGATCGTGGCCCGGGCGGCGCTCACCCGCAAGCTGCCCTACCCGCTGCTCGCCTACGCCTCGACCCACGGCGTCTTCCCCAACGACGCCACCAGCGACCAGTGGTTCGACCACAAGCAGTTCGAGGCGTACCGGGAGCTCGGCCGCTTCATCGGCCAGGAGGCCGCGGAGGTGCTGCGCCGCCTTCCGCCGCCGCCCGGATGAGTCACACCGTGCTGGTCAGCATCCAGAACCGGACGAAGGCGACCGTGAACGCGAAGTCGATGGCCGCGGGCACCAGGACCAGCGGCCGGGCGAGGTCCCCGGCGTACAAGGTGGTCAGGTTCACCACGTCGAACAGCTTGGCGAGGATGCCCAGGAGCACGATGCCGCGGTTCTGCGTCACATCGCGCGCGACGATGTGATAGCCGATGCCGATGAGGACGACCGCGAACCCGAACCCCGCCCACAGGCGCAGCGCCATCGCGTCCCGGGTGACGTCCGGCACGTACGACAGGTCGTAGGACCAGCGCCGCGCGAAGACGATGGGGAGCCCGATGACGTAGTTGAACAGCGCCGCGACGAGGAAGAGCCGCGACCAGAACGTCGTGTTCAGCGAGATGACCATCGGTCCTCCGGATGCCCTCGGTGCCGTCCGCGGTCAGCCGGGGCTGCCGTCCACCCGCAGGAGGACCTGCTCCTCCAGGCGCTCCAGGCTCCGGGCGAGGGCCGCGCGCACGGTGTCCCCGCCGGGGTCGTCGGCCTCGTCGAAGAACGAGAGGTGGACGGTCACCTCGCTCGCGCCGCTGCCGATGCCCGCCACCTGCAGCCAGCCCGCGTAGTTGCCGGTGTCCCGGGTGCCCCACTCCACCCGCATCTGCTCCTTGTCCGCGCGGAACAGCGCACGCTCGTCCGCGCCCGTGCGGTCCTCGTGGACGGTCACGGCCGGCAGTTCCCCGGCCTCGACGTGCAGGTCCTCCGGCAGCCAGCTGCTGAGCATCTCCACGCTGTTGACCTGGTCGAAGACGTGCTCGGGCAATGCCGGCATCGTCCGGGAACGCTCGTATTCGCTCATGCCCTGCCCATCGTCGGTGCGGAACCTTCCCTTCCCGCCTGCCCGGGCGGCAGCCCGCTGCGTCGCAATGCCACCCGTTCGCCCCGGCACAAGTCCGCCGTTCGGCCCGTCGCCCCCCGGCCGGGAGGCGCTCATCCGCCGGCGGCGACGATGTGCGCGAGGGCGCGTTCGGCGAGGGCGGTGATGGTCAGGGACGGGTTGGCGCCGCCGGCGTTCCCCGGCAGCAGCGATCCGTCGACGACGTACAGCCCCCGGTGCCCGGCCACCCGGCCCTCCAGGTCGGTGCACCGGCCCACCGCGCACCCGCCCAGCGGATGACCGGTGAACGGGACGGGATAGCCGAGGGCGGCGGAGACGAGGCCCGGGTTGGCGGCGATGATCTCCGCGTCGTAGGCGTGCATCGCCTGCGCGGACCCCCGCTGCTTGTCCGGCGTCCAGTCCGCGAGGACGACCCGGCCGCTCCCGCGGTCGTAACGGAACGTCCCCCGGCTCTCGCGGTCGACGGTGACGGCGAACGTGACGAGGACCGGCAGACCGTGTGCGCCCGGCAACTGCCAGCTCTCGGCCCGCAGGGGCTGGGCGAAGCGGTCGTGGAAGAAGTAGGTGGAGGCGCAGGGCGCGCCCTGCGCGGGGCCGGGACGGTCCGTCAGGGCCGTGCGCAGGCTGACCTGGTCGCCGTTGCCGCCGAAGCCGCTGCCCAGCGCGGCGGGCAGCTCCGGCAGGTCCCCGCGCTCGCGGGCGGCGACCAGCAGCCGGTTGGTGTTGAGGGTGCCGGCACTGACGAACAGGAGGTCGCAGGTGTACTCCTCGACGTCCAGCGTCCGCCCGGCGGTGTCCATCCACCGCACCTCCAGGGCGTAGCCGCCGCGCCGGCCCCGCCGGACCGCACGCACCTCGTGCAACGGGCGCAGCTGGACGTGGCCGGTGGCCAGGGCGCGCGGGAGATAGGTGCGGGTGAGGGACTTCTTGGCGCCGTTGGAGCAGCCGAAGTCGCTCTCCCCGGCCGTCGCCGAGGCGCGGACCGTGCCGCGCAGCTCGGCCCGCAGGACGTCCCAGTCGAACGTCGAGCCGGCCGGCACCGGCGGGTACCCGGCCCGGGTCATGTGCCGGTCCCACAGCCGCGAGTGGGTGAAGGGAGGCGAGTCGTAGACGTCCCTCGGCATGGTCGTCGCGCCGAGTGCGGCGGTGGCCAGGGGGAACCAGCGGCCGGCGAACTCGTCGTAGGACAGTCCGCGCGGATACAGCGCCTCGAACCAGCGGCGGGGCGGGGCGACGGTGGCGCCGGTGTACACGACGGACCCGCCGCCGACCGCGGCGCCGCACAGGATGTCCAGGTGCGCCTCGTTGGAGACTTCCATGACGCCGGGCTGGGGGCGCACGGGAAGCGGCAGCACTCCGGGCCAGTACGCCACGGAGCGGAACCAGAACATGCGGCCGTCGACCCGCTCCTGGGAGCCGAAGACCGCCTCGGTCGGGCTCGTGGGCCACTGCCTGCCGCGTTCGAGGACCAGGGTGTCGACGCCCGCCTCGCCCAGGCGCAGGGCGGCCACCGACCCGCCGAAGCCCGAGCCGATGACGACGGCCCTGAAGTGGGTCCGCGCGACGGCCCGGGCGAACGCCCTGCTGCCGGCGGCCCCGAGGGTCGCGGCGGTGAGGGCGGCCAGCGCCCCACCGGATGCGAGGCCGGCGAACCGGCGGCGCGGAAGACGCATGTCGTTCCCCCCGAGTGCACCCGTCGTGGACACCCCGTACCCCCTGAAGGGGGTAATCCGGATGTGCACGATAGCGGGGGCCGGGGGCGGGCGGAGGGTTCGTCGCCGGGCTCCCGAGACCGGCGGGCCGCGTCCCCGGGGTCAGCCGCGCACCGGCACCTGGTGCGCGACCGCGGTGACGTGCAGTTCGCCGAAGTCGACCACGTCGTCGAGCGCGACGGTGCGGTGGGTGGTGGCCGCCGGCGGAGTCACCTGAAGGTAGGCGGCCTTGCGCGGCTGGGTGCCGGTGTGCGTCCAGGAGACGTTGGCCTGGGCCGTCCGGCCGGTGCCGAGGACGACGAGCCGGTTGCCCGGGTCGTCGGCGTACCACGTGCCGCCCCGCACGGTGCGCGTCGGCAGCGGGGTGTGCCGGGCGTCCTCCAGCCCGAGTCCGGGGTAGCCGCGCAGGGCGCAGGTGCGGCCGGAGGTGTTCTTCAGCTCCAGCGTGACGCCGGCGTGGTTCATGCCCCCGCCGAGCCGTTCGGCGACCCCGATCCGCAGGTCGGAGGTGCCGCAGGTGGCGACGGCCGCCTGGGTCGGGTCGGCCGCGGAGGTGGCGGCGTGGGCCGGGCCCACGGCCGTGGCGAGGGCGAGCGCGGCACCCGCGGCGGTGGCGAGGGCGGCGGATGTCCTGCTCCGGTGGCGTATCACGAGTACTCCTTGTCCGAGGTCGGCCGGGCCCGGTGGGGTGGGCCGGTCCGTCTCCGTGCGCCACCCGGGCCCGGCCGGGAACGACAAGCCGCCTACCCCCTGTCGTGCCCGTGAACACAGGGGAGACGCAAGGAAGGCGGATCCCGGCCACCCGCCGGACCGCGGGCACCCCGCCGGCCCCAGGAGCCGGCCGCGTCCGCGAGGAACACCGCCCCCACGAACAGGGCGACGAACGCCACCGGGGCCCCCGCCCGGCGCCACGTCCCGCGCCGGCGGTCCCGGACGTCCCGCGGTGCCCGCCGGCCCGGTCCGGCGGGCAGGGGGCCGAGCGGAGTAATGCCGGTTTGTGGTGATCTGCGGCGGGTATCCCAGCCGCCATGCCCACCCGCACCGGGTCATTCTGCGTGGCCGACGCCCTCTGCACGGCCGCCTCCGCCGCCACTCCCGGGGACCTGTCGGCAGCCCGCGCCCAGATGGGCTTCTCCCTCGCCTGGCACATCGTCGTGGCCTGCCTGGGCGTGGGGCTGCCGCTGCTGACCCTGCTCACCGAGTGGCGCGGCCTGCGCACCGGCGACCGCGCCTGCCGCCTGCTGGCCAGGCGCTGGGCCCGCGCCATGGGCGTGCTGTTCGCGGTCGGCGCCGTGTCCGGGACCATCCTCAGCTTCGAGCTCGGTCTGCTGTGGCCCGGGCTGATGGGCCGCTACGGACAGGTCATCGGACTGCCCTTCGCCCTCGAAGGCATCGCCTTCTTCATCGAGGCCATCTTCCTCGGCATCTACCTCTACGCCTGGGACCGGCTGCCGCCCC
The DNA here is from genome assembly GCF_020328095.1 of Streptomyces sichuanensis. Taxonomy (NCBI): domain Bacteria; kingdom Bacillati; phylum Actinomycetota; class Actinomycetes; order Kitasatosporales; family Streptomycetaceae; genus Streptomyces; species Streptomyces sichuanensis. Next base: position 12,101 of record NZ_JAIXMK010000127.1, on the reverse strand, counting down.
GCGTCCACCTGTGGACCGGGGTGCCGGTCGTCGTCGCCGGGGTGGCATCGGCGTTCTTCGTCGTCTGCGCCAACGCCTGGATGAACCAGCCGACCGGCTTCACCGAGCGCGGGGGCCGCATCACCGCCGTCGACCCGTGGGCCGCGATGCTCAACCCCGCGAGCCCGCCCCAGACCGTCCACATGATCCTCGCCGCCCTGATGGTGGCGTCCTTCCTGACCGCGAGCGTCTACGCCGTCGCCATGCTGCGCGGGCGCCGCGACCCGTACCACCGGACTGGCTTCCTCGTCCCGTTCACCCTGGGCGCGGCCGTCACCCCGCTGCAGATCGCCGCCGGCGACTGGGCCGCCCGCTTCGTCGCCGCCAACCAGCCCGTCAAACTCGCCGCCATGGAGGGCGTCTACCGCACCGGCAGCCATGTGCCGCTCACGCTCGGGGGAGTGGGCGGCCGGGACGGCCTGCGGTACGGCATCGAGCTCCCCAGCGGGCTGTCCCTGCTGATCGGCGACAGCCCCGGCACGGTCGTCCAGGGTCTCGACCGGGTGCCCCGCAGCAGCTGGCCCGCCGTGACCGGCGTGCACTGGGCGTTCGACCTGATGGTCGGCGCCGGCTTCTTCCTCCTCCTGATGGGCGCGTGGCTGCTGCTCTCCCGGTGGCGCGCGCGCCGCAGCGCCGGCCGCGACCTGCTGGCCCTGCGCGGCACCCGGGTCTTCCTGCTGCTCGGCGCCCTCACCGGGCCGGCCGCGGTGGTCGCCCTCGAATGCGGCTGGTGCGTGACCGAGCTCGGCCGCCAGCCCTGGGTGGTCCAGGGCCTGATGACCGTGCACCAAGCGGTCAACCCCGCGCCCGGCGTGATGGCCGGCCTGTGGCTGGTGCTGGTCGTCTACGCGGCCATGACCGCGGCGACCGTCTACGTGCTGCGCCGGATGGTCAGCGAGCGGCCCGTGCCCATCGCCCCCCAGGAGCGCGACATCGAGGAGTACCCCGTCGTCTGACGCCCCCGGGCCGCACGCGCCCGCCCGTCCCCCGAGAGGTTGTGACCCGTGCTCGCCGACGCGACGCTCGCCGTGATGTGGACCGGCCTGACGTGCTACGCGCTGTTCGGCGGCGCGGACTTCGGGGCCGGCCTGTGGGACCTGCTCGCCGGGAACGCCCGGCGCGGCGCCCCCCAGCGCCACCTCATCGAGCACACCATCGGCCCCGTGTGGGAGGCCAACCACGTCTGGCTCATCTTCGTCGTCGTGCTGCTGTGGGGCGGCTTCTCGCCGGTCTTCGCCGCCGTGCTCTCCACCCTCTACCTGCCGCTCACCCTCGCGGCGCTGGGCATCATCGCCCGGGGCGCGGCCTTCGCCTTCCGCAAGGCCAGCAGCGGCACCGCCCTGCGCCGGCTCTTCGGCGCCTGCTTCGCCGTCTCCTCCGTCGTCACCCCGTTCTTCCTCGGCACGGTCGCGGGCGCCGTCGCCTCCGGCCGGGTCCCCCCGGGGATCGCCGCGGGCGACACCGTCACCAGCTGGATCAATCCGACCTCCGCGCTCGGCGGCGTCCTCGCCGTCCTGGCCTGCGCCCACCTGGCGGCCGTCTACCTGTGCGCGGACTCCGTCCGCGAGGGGGAGGACGCGCTCGCCGACGCCTTCCGGCGCCGCGCCCTCGTCAGCGGCGCGGCCTGCGGCGTCGTCGCGCTGGCCGGCGCCGCCGTCCTGCACGCGGACGCGCCACGGCTCTTCGCCGGACTCACCCACCGCGCGCTGCCCCTGGTGCTGCTCAGCGCCGCCGGCGGGGTCGCCGGGCTGGTGCTGGCCGGCCGTCGCCGCTACGTCCCGGCCCGCCTCGCCGCCGCGCTCGCGGTGGCGGCCGTCCTGTGGTCGTGGGGCGCGGCCCAGTACCCGCTGATGCTCGTTCCCGGCACCACCGTGCAGGAGACGGCCTCGCAGGGGACCGTCCTCGCCGCGTGCCTCGCCAGCCTCGGCGTGGGGGCCGTGCTGCTGATCCCGTCCCTGTGGTGGCTCTACCACCTCTTCCAGAGCCACGACGGCCGCAGCCGTACGCAGAGCGGGCCGGCGAGCTGACGGAACGCCAGGTCACCGGCCCGCGGGGACGCCGTCACTTCATGAACGTGACCTCGGGATGGGCGGAGGACGGCCGGTCGAGCAGCGGGCTCGGCCTGCCGCGCAGGTGCCGGTCGAAGAAGGCGGCCACGTAATCCCTGGTCACTGCCGTCGCGCGGGCGGCGGGTACCGTGCCGAGCATGCCGTCGACCTCGTCCTGCGGGTACCCGGGCAGACCGAAGCGGTCCGCGATCCACGGGACGTCGGTGAACGTCATGTGCCCGCCGGTGGGCACGTCCAGCCAGCGCTTCCAGCCCGTCAGGCGGTCCCAGTTCTCCGGCCAGTCGTCCAGGGGACCGGGCACCGTGGTCCGGCTGGCGCCCAGCAGGAGGACGGGCTTCTTCACACCCTCGGCGGGCAGATCGACGAAGAGATTGCCGTCGAGGTTGGCGGCGGCGGTCACCCGCCGGTCCTCGCGCAGGAGCTGCACCGCGCTCGCGCCGCCGATGGAGTGCCCGGCGGCGCCGATCCGCCGGGGGTCGACCCGCAGCTCGCTGCCCGGTCCGGTCAGCCGGTCGAGCACGAACCGGAGGTCCTTGGCCCGGTTGCGCACGATGGCCTCGGTGAGCGGGCGTTCGCCGAAGACGTTCTTCTCGATGCGCCCGTCGGGGAACTCCACCGGGGCCTCGTAGGTGTGGTCGACCGCGGCGACGGCGTAGCCGCGTGAGGCCAGGTCCTCGCCCAGGGCGGTGAGCGTGATGCGGCTCATGCCCATGCCGGGGGAGAGGACGACAAGCGGCCGCGGCACGGGGGCGGGCCGCGCACCGGTGACGGCGTGGGTCCGCACCCCGGCCAGGGCGTCGCTGCCCAGGACCGCCCGGGACAGGGACTTCGACACGTAGGGCGCCTTCGGCCCCCGCGAGGGCAGCGAGGGATACCAGAGCGTGACCATGAGCTCGCGGTGACCGGCCGAGGGCTTCCAGGGGTCCTGCCGCGAGGTGTCGACCAGGTGCAGGGTCTTCGTGCCGAGCGGGACGCGGGTCGCCGGCGCCGGCACCTCCGGACCAGCTGTGGCGGGCGCGGCCGCCGGCGCCGACGCCGCGGCGGCCGGGACCGGGGAAGCGGCGAGGGCCGCAAGGAGCGCGGCGGCCACGAAGGACCGCCGCGATGTCTTCCTCGTCGTACTGATCATGATCATTACGGTAATGAGGGCGAACCGGCCCCGGCATCCGCCTCAGGTCGGAGATGCCTTCCATGCTGCGGATGCCCGGCGGCCGGTTCAACCCGCCGGGGCGGCGGTGACCTTGCGGCCCTTGTCGTCGACGGCGAACCACTGGCCCTGCTTGCCCTGGCCGTTGACGTCCCCGGCCTTGGTGTCGCCGGTGAACCAGTACAGGGGCCAGCAGTCGGCGGCCAGTTGCCGGGTGCCGTCGGGCCGGGTCACCGTCGTGATCAGCTTCTCCGCGATGCCCTTGATCTTGGCCTTGTCCACGGGCCCGGCCGGCTTCCACGTCTCCAGGCACGCGTCGGTGCACGCGAACTTCATGGGCCAGGCGCTGTCCTTGGCGAAGCGGTACAGGGTCCGCCCCTGGCCGTCCACCAGGATCTTGCCGAGCTTGGGGTTGTCGGAGACCGAGACGCCGTCGGCGGGTTGTCCCCCGGGTTGTTCCTTCGCGTCGCCGGCGCCCTTTCCGTCCCCCGGTTTCTGCCCGCCCGCCTTTTTCCCGTCGGGTGCCAGCGCGTTCCACGTGCCGCCCACGCCCTGGCCCTTGGTGTCGCCGGGCGCGGTGTCCTTGGCGTAGCGGTAGACGGGCCAGCCGCCCAGGGTCAGTTGCCGGCTGCCGTCCTTGCGCGCGACCTCGCCCAGCGCGGAGGCTTCTATCCCGGTGGTGGCCGAGGCGTCGGCGGCGGGCACGGGGGGCCATGCCTTGGCGCAGTCGCCGTCGCAGTTCGAGGCCGGGGGCGCCGCGGTGTCCTTGTCGAAGCGGTAGAGGGTGAAGCCCTTGCCGTCGGTGACGACCCGGCCCAGGTCCGCCGTCTCCCGGACCGCCAGTTTGCCGCCCGGCTCGCCCATGGCGCCGCTCTTGGCGCCGGTGGCCGCACCCGCCCCGGGTGCGGCCCCGGAACCGTAACCGGCCCCGTACCCCTTCCCGGCGTCCGAGGTGTTCGCGGCCGGGCGGGCGTCGTCACCGTCGCGTTCCTTCGCGGAGGGGCTGCCGCCGCACGCCGCCGTCAGCATCATGAGGGTGATCGCCGCTCCGGCGAGGGACGCCTGTCGCCGCTTGCTCATGTCGGTGTTCCTTCCTGGTGGGTGGAGCCGGCGGGGGCCGCCGGCACGTGGGGGTACGGGAGGGGATCCGCGGCTGCTCAGCGGATCCACGAAGTTGTCACGAGGCGCTAAAAACCGGTCAGTTGGTGCTGCTCGTCGTCTCGATCCGCAGGGCGAGGGCGGGGCAGCGCCGCACCGCGCGCAGGGCCCGCGGCCGCATCCGCGCGGGCACGGCCATCGCCGCCCGTTCCGGATAGCCGTCCGGCCCCAGCCTCAGCAGACCGGGCAGCAGGTCGGCGCACAGCCCGTGGCCCCGGCACAGCGTCCAGTCCACGAGCAGCCGCTCCTGCGGCGCAGGCCGCGGGGACCGGGCGCCCGCCGCCGGACCGCCGGGGCCGGTCCGCGCGCCGTCCGGCAGCGGCAGCACCCCGAGGACCGGACGGCCGCAGCCACTGCCCAGCGCGTGCGCCTCGAAGTCCTCGGCGAACGCGGCCAGGGACGAGGTCACGAAGCGGGAGGTGCCGTCCGGATGGCCGCACGCCCCGCGCCGTTCCACGGCGCGTATCCGCGCCCGCACCCCCTCCAGGGCCTGCCGGCCGCCGCCGTGCGCGGCGTCGAAGAGGCTCTCGGCGAGCGCGGGCAGCCCCTGGAAGCACGGGCCGCACTGCCCCGCCGTCTCCGCCGCCAGCCACCGCGCCACCCGGGCCGTCTCGCCCACCGGGCACGTGGACTCCGGCAACGGGAGCAGCGCCCCCGCCCCGAACGCCGCACCCGCCGCGGCCAGCGCGTCCCGGGAGACCGTGGCCGTACGGGCGTCGCGCGCCGACAGCCAGCTGCCGTGGTAGCCGCCCACCAGCACTCCCTGGCCCGGGTCGGTGCCGCACAGTTCGAGGGCGTAGGGCAGCGACAGCCCGGTCGGCGTCTCCACCACGTGCCGGCCCGCGACGGTCAGCAGGACGGTGCCCGGCTCCTCCGGCAGACCCAGCTCGCCGAAGCGCGCCGCACCCAGCCGGGCGGCCACGGCCAGCTGCGCGAACGTCTCGGTGTTGGACACCAGGGTCGGCACCCCGCCCAGCCCGCTCTCGCTGGAACGGACCTTGCGGCCGGACGGCAGCGCCGGGCCGCCGCCCACGCCGCGCACCAGCGCCGTCCCCTCACCCGTGACGAAGCGCTCCGGTAGCCGCACCACCCGCACCTCGGGCTCGAACGTGCTGCGTTCGGCCGCCGCCCGTCGCACCGACCGCTCGACGTCCTCCCGGGTCACGCCGATGGCCACCTGCTCCGCACCGAGTGCCCCGGCCGCCAGCAACGCCCCGTCGAGCACCAGGTGCGGGACGTGCAGCAGCAGCGCGGTGTCCTTCAGGCAACCCGGCTCGCCCTCGGTGCCGTTGACGACGACCGCCGCCGGCCCGCCGCCCGCCCGCCGCAGCGCGTCGGTGACCGCCCGCACCTTGCGGGCGAAGGGGAAGCCCGCGCCGCCGCGGCCGCGCAGCCGGATCTCCTCGGCCAGCTCGGCCAGTTCACCGGCGTCCGGCGCCGGCGCCGGCCCGTGCAGGGCCAGGTGCGCCGTGCGGTCCAGCCACGCCTGCCGGTCCAGCCCGGCCAGCAGCCGTGGCGTGCCCACCGCCGCCAGGGACGGCACCGGCCCCGTCACGCGTCACCGCCGCGCCCGGTGCGGGAGCGCCGCAGCCGCAGCACCAGGGCGACCGCGGCCCCTGCCACGCACGCCGCGTACGACACCGTCACCCAGCCCGCCGCGGCACGGCCGGAGTACAGCCCGTGCACCAGCGCCGCGCCCCAGGCGGGGTAGGCGCTCATGTGCAGGGCCCGCCAGACGAGCGACCGGCCCATCGCGGCGAAGGCGCTGCGCACCGCGCCGGTCACGGCGACGGCGAGGAAGAGGTAGCCGGCCAGCGTGCCGAGGCCGACGAGGAACGGGCGGGCTCCGTCGGTGAACGGAACGGCCACTGCCGTTCCGGTCGTATGTCCTTCGGCCACCTTCACCCAGACGTGCAGGGCCAGGAAGCCGAGTCCGGCCACGGCCAGCCCGCGGTGCACCCCCTGGGCCAACAGCCGGTGGGCGGAGCCCAGCAGCATCCGGTCGGTGGCGGCGAGCCCCCACATCACGGTCGCGGTGAGCGAGACCAGGGAGAGCACGCCCGCGCCGAAGTCCAGGAACGCCTGGGTGTGTTCGGCCACCCCGGCCCGGGCGGCGACGGCGAGCAGCAGCAGGATCGCGGCGGGCAGCGCCGGCCGGGCGGAGAGGCCGCCGGCCGGCCGGGAGCGCGCCCGGGGGCGGGAGGGGGTGAACACCGAAGGGGACGTGCGTGACGCAGGCATAGGGGCCTCCGACGGGCGGCCCGCGGTGGCGGGGCGGACGCCCGTGTTCCTGAGAAATCCGGAAATCCCGCGCATCGGCGCAATTCGCCGGGCGGTCGAATGAACAGCAGGATGCTCAAATTCCGCAAGTCCTTCATAAGCTTTATCGCGCTGTGACAAATTCACGTGTGGCTGTCCCCACGGCGGTGGGTGGCTGCTGATGATGCCCACTCAGGCGAGAGGGTCCGACCATCCGTCCCGGTCCCCCTTGTCCGGTGCAGATGTCCGGAGGTAGACGATGTGCGAAATGCTGAACCGCATCTGGTCACGGCCACGCGGAGAATGGACACGCGTCCTCAGAAAGGAACTCCCGGCGGTCGCGGCCAGGATGGTCGACGAATTGCTGCGCGATACACCGGTATTCGCGGAGGTCACGGAGCGCGTCGGCCGGGACATGACGCAGGACGCGGTGGAACAGGCCCTGCTGCTCGCCCTGGGCCTGCGCGCACGCGCTCCCGGCGGCGAGCGCACGACGGCGGCACCGAAGGTTCCCCGGCCCAGGAGCGGCGACCGGGTCGTGACAACGATGCCAGGTGCCCGGGCCCGCCAGGCCCTCTTCGCCGCCCTCGCCGAGGACCGCTGCCTGCCGGAGCGCGCCCTGGCCGGACTCGCCCGGCAGGCCGGCTGGCCACCGCCCGTCCGCGTCCGCGCCGTCGTGCTCGCCGGTTCCTCCGCCGGCGAGGCCGCCCAGGTGAGCCTGCAGCTCGCCGCCGCGCTCGGCCAGGGCCTGCTCGGCACCCTCGACACCGACGTCTGCGTGCTCGTGCCCGACCCCGGTCCCGAGACCCGGGCCGCCCTGGCGGCGGTGCTCGGCGGCCGGACCGCCGCCGTCGGCCACGCCGTGCCCGTCGCCGACGCCGCCTCCTCGCTGCGCTGGGCCCGGCGGCTGCTCTCCCTCACCCCGCCCGGCGCGGCCCCCGCCCACCGGCCCGTCTTCGTCGACGACCACCTCTCCGACCTGCTCCTGCTCCAGGACGAGTCGCTCGCCCGCGCCCTGTCCGCCCGCTGGCTGCGCCCGCTCGAAGGGCTCACCCCCCGGCAGAGCGAACGGCTGGAGGTGACGCTGCTCGCCTGGCTGGAGAGCGGAGGCGCACCGGAGGCGGCCCGGACCCTGCAGGTCCATCCCCAGACGGTGCGCTACCGCCTGCGCCAGATAGAGAAGCTCTTCGGCCCGGCGCTGCGGGAACCGCGCATGCGCTTCGAGCTCGAACTGGCCCTGCGGAGCCGCCGCCTGATGGATCGTTCCCGCAGGCCGCGCCCCCGCCCGCAGAACCGCCCCCGTCCCGTCGGCGCGACCGTCCGTCCGCTGGGGCTCGCCCGGGAGGCCCGGGTCAACGGCCTGTGACCCGGACGTGCACGAGGCCGGCGGCCCCGGACCGGAAGGTCCGGGGCCGCCGTGTTCCCGGCACCGGGTGGAAGGGCGTCGGTGGGGAGACACCCGGCGCCGGGAGTGCGGGGGCGGGAGCTTCAGCAGCGCTGCCCGCGGTTGACGCAGCCCACCGCCTTCGCCATCAGGGCGTCGGGCATGACGTTGATGAAGTCGCCGTGGTCCGTGACCGGCTTGTGCAGCTGCTCCGGAAAGCTGTCCACCGCGAACGCGGTGCCCGCCGGCACGTCGTAGGTGATGCGCTGCACGAGCTGCGGCACCGCCCGGAAGCCGCGCGGGCACGAGCCGTCGGCGCGGGCGAACGCCACGTGCGTGCGGTGGTTGGCGCTGTCGGTGGACCTGCCGTCCCAGCAGTTCTGGAAGGCGAGCGTGCGGACCACGTCCGCGCCGTCCGGGCAGATGGGGTACTTGTCCTTGAGCTGGCGGTCCTCGAACCCCACGCAGCTCCACGAGGCGTTGGCGTTGCCCGGGCCGCTGGTGAACGCCTTCGCGTCACCGGTGATGATGCGCAGGAAGCGCGGCATCGCGGTCACCTTCGACGCGGGGCTGCCGCGGAACTGGAGGGTGACGGACGCCGGCCGCAGCACCTTGCCCATGTTCCCGTCGTGGCCGCCGCCCGGCTTGTTCGCGTCCGGGGCGGCCTTGCCGTCCAGGAGCCGCAGGACCGGCCAGTAGTGCGTGGACAGATCGCCGTTGGTGCAGGTGGTGCCGGCCGCGGCCAGGCTCGCGTTCGAGGAGAAGGCGTTCGTCGAGAGGTTGCCGACGTAGTCGTGGGTGTGGTGCGCGCCGTTGCTCACGCCCGGGGTGACGATGACGTTGTCCGAGTTGAAGTGCCCGTTCTCGTTGCGGCCGCACGACGAGGTGAACGTTCCGGTCGAGCCGCCGGACCGGGCCGCGGGCCGGGGCCGTGCGGGGGCCTTGCGGATGTCGGCGAAGTCGGCGGGAGCAGGGCCGCCGGGCACGGCCTTGCCGAGGGAACGCACCTCCCCGCCGCCGTCGGCGGCGGCCTCCGTACGGACCTGCCGCGACGTGCAGCCGCTCAGTTCCGTCAGGTCGGACGGCCGCGCGGACCGCTCGCCTATCGCGTCCGCCATCCGCCCTATCGTCGCCGAACGCTGCTGCTTGAGCTCGCCCAGCACGGCCCGGCCGTCGCCGCCGGACGCCGCCGCCCGCTCGTACGCCCGCGCCACCTGGGCGTCGAGCTCCGCGAGGCCCTCGGACACCTTCTGCCGGGCCGGGTCGGGGACGTCCCGCAGCCGGTCGCCGACGTCGGGGCAGGCGATGGTCGTCGCCGTCCGCGCCGCACCGGCCGCGTCGTCCGAGGCGCGTGCGGCCGGCTTGCCGGCGCTGCCGGCCGAGGCGTTGGCGGCGATGACCGCCGTCCCGCCGCCGCCCAGCAGCAGCGCCGCGGCCGCGGCGACCACGCGCGCCTTCAGCGGCAGGCGGCGTTTGTGGCCCTGTCGTTTCGTGGGGGTCATGCGATCACTTCTTTTCCTCGTAGCTGTGCTGCACCGGGGCCTGGGAGGAGGGAGCCGGCGGGGACGTCCGGGGCGCGGCCGGGTCCTGGTGCGGGACCTGCGACGCGGCCGGGTCGGGGGGAGGGGCCTGGGCCCCGGTGTGGGGGACGCCGGCCAGGCCGGTGTCCTCCAGGACGGTGATGTGGTCGAGGACGACCGTGTTGGCACGCGTCGCCAGCTCCCGCACCACGGCGTTGCCCGTCCGGTCGCGGACGAGTGCGACCAGCCCGAACACCTTGCCGTGCGCGGCGCGCACCAGCTCGGCGAAGGTCCGGTCGAAGCCGGCCCCGCGGGCGGCGGACATCCGGTCGAGCCACCCCTGTTGCTGCTCGCCCGGCCGGTCCGGCAGGTCGACGTCCAGCACCCGGCCGGTGTCCAGGGACCGCTGGTCCAGCTCGCTGTGACCGTCGACCAGGTGCCGGCCCGCCGTCCGTACGCCCTCGGTGGTCCCGCGCTCCAGGGCCATGCGCCCCGCGGGCTTCTCCCACAGCCCCGCCAGGCGGACCTTGCGCACGAAGTCCCGGTCCAGCGCCGTCAGCGGGCCGAACGCCGTGTCGCGCGTCCCTTCCCCGTCGTCGCTCCAGGCCGGACCGCCGGCCGCCGCCGGCCGGGCGCCGCCGAACAGCGACACCGGGATCAGCAGCGCCACCAGCGTCGCGGCCAGCGCACCGACCACCAGCCACGTGCCGAGCGCCCGGCCGGAGCCGGGCCGCCCGCCCTCGGGCAGGACCCGTCGCCGGGCGAAGGACCGCATCAGTCCCGCTCCGATGGCGTGTGTCGAGCGCACGGGACGCATGGCGCCGCCTCCCTGGATTCCTGGGCCGACCGTCGAATGGCCAGCGACGCTAGCCGCCCGGCGGCCCGGCTTCCGGGGGTTCGTCGGTATCTGACAAAGAGCCGGCCGCCGGCCCCGGGGGCTGTTACCGTGCGGCGCGGACGCCGGTGGAACCCCGCCGGACCCGCCCGCCGCCGGTGCCCCCGCGCGCCGGCGCGTCACCGCCCCCTGCCCGCCGGGCGTTTGACGGCCCCGGGCCGGGCTACCCGCAGGACAACGGCCCCTGACAGCCAGGGGCACCGACGGGAGGCGGCTCAATGACCACTGGCGCCACCATCGCCATCCTCGTCGCCCTCGCCGTCGTCTTCCTCGGCGTCGTCGTGGCCGTGCGCCTCGTCGGCCGCGGACCGCACGCCGGCGGCCGCGGCCTGCGACGGCGCTTCGGCCCCGAGTACGACGCCGCGGTCGCCCGGCACGACGGCGACGAGAAGGCGGCGGCGAAGGACCTGAAGGAACGACTGCGACGCCACGAGGACGTCCGCATCGCACCACTCACGGCACAGTCCCGCGAACTGTACGTCGCCCGCTGGACGGGCCTGCAGGAACAGTTCGTCGACGCCCCGGCCCGCGCGGTGGCCGAGGCCGAGCTGCTGCTCGGCCGCCTCGCCCGGGAACGCGGCTTCCCGGCGGACACGTGGGACGAGCTCCAGGACTCCCTCACCGTCCACCACCCGCACACCGCGCACGGCTTCCGCGAGATCCACCTCGCGGCCGCCCGCTCCCGGGCGGAGCAGGTCCCGACGGAGCAGCTGCGCGAGGCGCTCGTCCGGGCCCGCGGTCTCTTCGAGGACCTGGTCAGGGAACACCCGCAGGACCACCGGCCGCACCGGCACGCACGGCACGGCGGCACGCGTCCGGCGGAGCCGGCGGCACGCGGGACCGGTGGCGTGATCCCCCAGCACGCCCGGGAAGGCGGGCGTGCCGCCCGGAAGGAGGGCCTGTGATGGACCAGCACACCGCACAGCACACCCCACGACAGTACGCACCGGAGACCCCCGGCGGCCCCGGCGAAGCGCCCCCGCGCGGCGGCGGAACGGAACACCGCCGGTCGCTCCCGCCGTCCGCGGCCGGACCGCTGCTGGCGGACCGCGAGCGCGAGCAGCTCGACGCCCGGCTGCAGGCCGCCCTCAACGGCTTCGTCGACGGCCCGCGCCACGCGGTCGAGGAAGCGGACGCCGTCTTCGACGCCCTGTCCGCGCGGCTGGCCGAACTCCTCGGCGAGCGCCGCGTCGCCCTGCGGACGGCCTGGGACGGGGAGAGCGCCCGGGCGGGCACGGAGGAGCTGCGGACCGTCCTCCTCGGCTACCGCGACCTGACCGCACGGCTGCTGGCGATCTGACGCACCGGGCTCCGGCCCGTGCCCCTCGCGCCCCGGCACCGGCCCGGGCCGGACCCACCGGCCCGTGGACCACCGGTGCCGGGGCGCTGTTCGTCCGCCTGACCGATCTCCTGTCCGCCGCCCCCCACCCACGGGTGGTTTGACGCTGCCCGGCACCCCCTGCCCCGGGCCCCTCGTAAGACTGACGAGACGGACATCCGGATGATCGGACAAGAGGGGGACGGCATGGGTGGCGGCACCATTCTGTTCGCACTGCGGGAGGATCCGCTCGGCGGGGGCTCCGAAGGCGAACAACTGCGCAGGATCCGCAAGGAGGTCGAGGCCCGCGGA
>NZ_JAIXMK010000126.1:0-3991 GCF_020328095.1 Streptomyces sichuanensis | reverse complement strand
TCGGCGGGGGCTCCGAAGGCGAACAACTGCGCAGGATCCGCAAGGAGGTCGAGGCCCGCGGACTGGAGGTGCGCTGGGCCCGCACCGAGGCCGAGGCACGGGCGGTGCTGCGCACCGAAGCCGGCCTCGCCGCCGCGGTGGTCGCCTGGGACCTCGGCCCGGGCGCCGCGGCCGGCGGGGAGCCGGGCGGCTCCCCGGTGCTGCGCCAGATCGGCCGGCGCTTCAAGGACCTGCCCGTCCTCCTGGTCATGACGGACGAGGCCGACGACGACCTCGACCGCCTTCCCCTGTGGGTGTCGGAGGCCGTCGTCGGCTACGTCTGGCCGCTGGAGGACACCCCCGCCTTCATCGCCGGACGGATCGTCAGCGCGGCCCGCGCCTACCGCGAGGCCGTCCTGCCGCCCTTCTTCAAGGCCCTGCGGAAGTTCGACGACGCCCACGAATACTCCTGGCACACCCCCGCCCACGCCGGTGGCGTGGCCTTCCTGAAGTCCCCGGTCGGCCGCGCCTTCTTCGACTACTTCGGCGAGCGGCTGCTGCGCAGCGACCTGTCGATCTCGGTCGAGGAGCTCGGCTCCCTCTTCGAGCACACGGGTCCCGTCGGGGACGCGGAGCGCAACGCCGCCCGGATCTTCGGCGCCGACCGCACCTACTTCGTCCTGCACGGCAACTCCACCGCCGACCGCATGGTCGGCCACTTCTGCGTCGCCCAGGACGAGATCGCGCTGGTCGACCGCAACTGCCACAAGTCCGTCCTGCACGGCCTGGTCCTCTCCGGCGCCCGGCCCGTCTACCTCGTGCCCACCCGCAACGGCTACGGGCTGGCCGGCCCGCTGCCCCCGGCCGAGGTCGCGGCGGCGGCCGTCGCGGACCGCATCGCCCGCAACCCGCTCGCCCAGGGGGCGGTGTCACCGGGAGCCGAGTACGCCGTGGTCACCAACTCCACCTACGACGGGCTCTGTTACGACGCCGTGCACCTCGCCCGCGAGCTCGCCCCCAGCACGCCGCGGCTCCACTTCGACGAGGCGTGGTTCGCCTACGCCCGCTTCCACCCCCTCTACGCCGGGCGCTACGGCATGTCCGTCGACTCCACCGTCCTCGACGGCCCCGAACGCCCCACGGTCTTCGCCACCCAGTCCACCCACAAACTGCTGGCCGCGCTGAGCCAGAGCGCGATGGTGCACGTCAAGTCCTCGCCCAGGGCACCCGTGGACCACGACCGCTTCAACGAGGCGTTCATGATGCACGGCACCACCTCGCCGCTGTATCCCGCCATCGCCTCCCTCGACGTGGCCGCCGGGATGATGGACGGACCGCAGGGGCACTGGCTGATCGACGAGGCGGTCACCGAGGCCGTCCGCTTCCGCCAGGCCGTGGTCCGCACCGGCCGGCGCATCGCGCACTCCGGCGACCGGCCCGCCTGGTTCTTCGACGTCTGGCAGCCCGCGACCGTCACCGACCCGGCCACCAAGGAACAGCACGCCTTCGCCGACGCCCCCACCGAACTGCTGCGCACCCAGCCCTCCTGCTGGCAGCTGGAACCGGACGCCGACTGGCACGGCTTCCCCGGGCTCGGCGACGGCTACTGCATGCTCGACCCGGTCAAGGTGACGCTCACCTGCCCGGGCATCGACGCCGCGGGCCGCTGGGACGAATGGGGCATCCCCGCCCGGGTGCTGACCGCCTACCTGGCCACCCGCAACATCGTCGTGGAGAAGACCGACAGCTACACCACCCTCATCCTCTTCTCCATGGGCATCACCAAGGGCAAATGGGGCACCCTGCTGGACGCCCTCATGGACTTCAAGGCGCTCCACGACGCCGACGCCCCGCTGGAGCAGGTCCTGCCCGGGCTCCTGGCGCAGTACCCGCGGCGCTACGCCGGCACCACCCTGCCCGGCCTGTGCCGGTCCATGCACGACCACCTGCGCCGGGCCGACCTGGTCACGCTGCTGGACACGGCCTTCCAGGAGCTTCCCGAGCCCGTCGCCCCGCCCCAGTGGTGCTACCAGCAGCTGATCCGCCAGGGCACCGAGCGCGTACGGATCGCCGACGCGGCGGACCGCGTGGCCGCGGCCATGGTCACCGTCACTCCGCCCGGCATCCCCGTCCTCATGCCCGGCGAGTCGACCGGCGCCCCCGACGGGCCGTTGCTGCGCTACCTCGGCGCCCTGGAGTCCTTCGACCGCGCGTTCCCGGGCTTCCGCAGCGAGACCCACGGCGTCACCGTGGACCCCGACACCGGCGACTACGCGATCGAGTGCGTGCGCGAGGACCGCCGGCCGGGCCGCCGCCCCTGACCGCCCCGGGCGCCGGCCGGTGCGTTCCCAGGGTTTCTCCCGTAGTGCCCCGGCGGCGGCCGGCGGCATGCTGGCTGATGTGCGATCAGCGGCCCGCCGGGGACACGGGGGCCGGCGGGCCCGCGGCGCACGCGCCGGTCTGCTCGACGGGGGTGAGCAGACCGGTCACACGGGCGGGACGAGGGCGAAGTACCGGTCCAGCACCGCGGGATCGCCCTCGACCGCGTCGAGCCGGTCCGCGGGGATGCGGTGCCAGAGGAACAGCATCAGGTCCGACGCGGTGCCGGCCAGCTCGACGTCACAGGGACCGCCGTCGTCACCGACGCGGACGTCGTCGCCGTCGAAGTGCACCGTCCACTCGCCCGGGCCGTCGGTCCGCCGGAACCGGAAGCGCTCGCCCGCTCCCCGGGGCGCCTTCGTCCAGGCGCGCCGGGCCGGGGCCATGACGTCGAGGGCCTGGCCGACGGCGTCGTGCGCCAGCCCGGCGTCGACGGGCCCCGCTGCGCCCAGGGCGTTCTCGGCGTCCCAGCGGTGCACGGCCGCCTCGATCGTCTGGATACGCGCCCAGAAGGCGACGGACTGTTCCTGCGACCACGTCCAGACCCGCTCGGCCGGGTCCCGGTCGGCGAGCAGCGACTCCAGTGCGCGGGCCCCGTCGGCGAACCAGTCGACCAGGGTCTGCGGGACCGGGCCCCGGTTGGGCTCCTGCTCCGGCACCGGCCAGCCCGTCGTGTCCGCGGGGAGCCGGAGGAAGGCGAGGTCCAGCGTTGCCGACGGGGTCCGGGCGATCAGGTTCGCAAGGTCGTCCGGTGGTTCCTGGTGCCGTTCCGCGATGACGTGGGCCACGAATCTCTGCACGCCGCCCAGGTGCGCGACCAGGTCGGACACCGACCAGGCGGGGCAGGACGGGACCAGGGGCGCCGCGTCGGCGCCGGCGGCGCGGCGGGCGGCGGCCTCGAAGGCGAGGATCTCGCGACGGAAGTGCGGCAGACAGTCCATGGCCACACTCTGCCCCCGCGCCCGGCCCGGTATGTTCCGGTCGAACGGCCGTTCGTGCGGTGGTCCGTTGGTGGTGCCCCGGGAGATAAACCTCCGGCGGGTGTGATCACGCAATTTTCCGCCCATCGGGGTAATCCCGCTGTGAACACGCCAGGTTCTGCGGGGCGAAGTGCAGGCTGTCCGGGGTGAGGGGATGGCTGAGAACGGGATGTTCGGTGATGATCGCCCTGGCCGCCGTGGTGCTGGGCCCGGCGGGGGAGGCGGCCGCCGGTGACGGGGGCGCGGAAGCGGTGGTCGCCGGGCTGCCGGTGGTGACGGCCGTGGTCACCGGCCTGCCGGACCTGCTGCCGAAGCATCCGCCGTCGCATGTCGCCGTGGACGCACTCGGCGGTGCCGTGACGGCCGAGGTGATCGACGACGGCAAGGGGTGCGTGAACGTCACGGCGCACGCCCCCGCCACGGACGCGGAGGTCTGGCTGACCTGCCGCAAGCCGAAGCCCCCCGCCCCCGCCCCACCGGCCCCGGCCCCTCCCGCACCCGGAGCCCCGGCCCCGGGGGCACCGGCTCCCGCCCCGCCCGCGCCGGGCGCCCCGGCTCCCGGTGCTCCTGCACCCGGGGCTCCGGCGCCGGGTGCCCCGGCTCCCGGTGCTCCTGTACCCGGGGCTCCCGCGCCTGGCGCCCCGGCCCCTGGC